>CALBPW010000469.1 GCA_937899145.1 uncultured Bacteroidota bacterium | reverse complement strand
ACACAAAAATTTTTTACCGGACAAAGTTTAACCGCCGTAATTTCCTTTGATTCCGCCGATTCCGTTTCTTGCGGCGCATCGGTCGCGAAGTTTTCCGCCGCCGATTCTTGCGCATTTTCATTCAAAACATCCAAAATTTGACTTTGTTCATCTGCCATGGTAAACTCTCCTTCCACATTATATGGTTTTGAGTCGCGTTTCTTATGTGAAATACGACTTTTTGTTTGCCGAAAATCGGTTAAAACTTGCAATTTGCATCACTCCGTTCATTGAAAAATTTTGTTGCCGATTGACAGTTGCAGTTGAAAGTGATAAACTCTTTTTGAAAATAGCGTTGTGGTGTTGCCACAGCGTGAAGATACAGAAACGGGATTTTTTGGGTGGTATTTAATTAGTTGTAGCAAAGCGATTATACCATGCCGGAAAGTCCTTTTTCAATACCAAAATTTCAGATTCACACATTTTTTATCCCCCCCTCTCTCCGGAAAAAAACATAGCACAAAAATTCACTCGAAAATTCCGATGTTTTTGCACCCACATCCGAAGACCCGCTGACGTTCGCTTTCCAGCTGGCGCGATGGGCTGCCGTCGGCATCAACCAAGTGGAGCGCAACTGGTACGAACGTCACGCGCCGAACGACAACCCCGTCCATTTCCAATGGAACAGATGGGACAGCCTCATGCAGAGCATCGCACAACTCTCGCCCGCAGCAGCACTACTCGAGCGCAACCTCTTCAACTGGACCACCGACAGCACCACCGTCCCGCTACACAAACTCACGCGACTGATGTACGAGCAGCACCGATGGGCACACCAAAAGACGCTCGACAACCTCTTCGAACTCGTCACCCGCCATCGCGCCACGCGCGACAAAGCCGACAACATTGCACTCACAACCAACACGCGAAAAATGTACGAGGAGGCACAGCTATGAACAAGTATGATGATACATCCATTGTCCGAAAAAATCACATACATTTTCGGGTCACCGACCGTGAGATGAAACTGATAAAAGAGTATCAAAAGAAAATCCGCGCGCCAAGTGTGGGGCAGGTCGCAAGAGACCTGATTATGGCAGGATTGGAATTCAAAATGTGTGCAAAATGTGTGCAAAATTGATTCGGTGAATAGTGAAAATCACTATTTTAACGGCTTTATAATTAACCAAATTCTTTTTGATTTTTTTGGATTAATGAAATATTTGTATTAATTTTGTACCGAATATAAAATAGAAAGCAATGAATGAGCAAACAAAGATAGGACAGGACGAACTAAAATACGTCTATGATTCTGCCAAACACCGATGCGAGATTCATCCCGAAATCGCTGAGAAATACGGCAGGATAATAGAAGAATTACCCATTTATAAAGACGGTAATGAGGCAATAAAGAAAGCCGTAAGCCAACGTAACAAAAATAACTCTCACTGCCAAGTATGGGCAAAGGTAAGCAAGGAAAATGAATACTATTTTATCCAAGATTATTATATCGTATCAAGCGATAACCGAATACTGATGGCGGCAGAGTACATCGGAATGGAACAAATATTCGTAGCGGAATAACAATATTAAAAAGTATTGTTTGTGTGTTCGACCTGTTCGATGGTATATTCATTATCACATATATAACCAATATCCCAAAGACCTTTGATATAAAGTTCGTGCGCTCTTTGCATTGCGGTTTCTCTTGACGTGTCCCATCCCGAGTCGTTTTGCCATACTCTTTCTTGAATATACAATGTCATAGTTTTGGAAAGTTTGCCTTTTTCCTTTTTGTCGCCACGCTCAGCCGCATACGATTCAATACGCCACCAAACATCTTTTCCGAATTCACCTTGTTTGAGGTATGGACTTTTTTCCTCGCCTTTATAGTACAGATAATTATCAAATTTTCCCATCTTACTTTTCAATTTTGATTGTTATTGGATTACCGCAATGAGGGCAGACGGCAGCAGTACCGCCATCGGTTTGCTCTTCCGTTTTGTGGTATGTCTCTAAATCTTCGGGCGCGATAAACAATTCCCACACAGGAACGCCAACGCATTCGGCAGCCTTTGCCAACGTGTCGAGATTGTTTACTTTGCCATTTATGAGCGAAGAGACGGTGACAAGCGAAACGCCCATCTTTTCGGCAAGTGCTTTCGACATCATGTCTTTTTCGTTCAAAATCTGTTTTAACCTTGTTTCCATATTCATCGTACTTTAAGAAATGCTTTATCTTTCAATATCGGTGCAAAGTTACTAATAATTCCTCTAAAAACCTAAGAAAATAAAGAAAATCTTTAATAATTTACTCTAAATTCACTCTAATTTAAGAAAAATTAAAGAAAAAGTTTATTTTTTCGTTGGTAGATATAAAGAAAAACTTTATCTTTGCAAACGAAATTAATAAAGATTTGATTTATGAAACAGAATTTGAACTACAGGACAAGCGAGATTAACAGGAACTTTAGAATTAAGGTTTCGGGGATGGATGCAAACGGCAAGCGCATTAATAAGTTGGTAGGCGTGGCAGGTGCAATCGCTCTTATTGGTGTTGAAATGCTTAATAAGTTACTTCGTAGGGCTTTTGCCTCGATGGAAGATGTATGCGTGTGCAAGTTGCGTCGCGGTGTCAAATTTTCATTCTATGCTAAATAATAATTTTATCCATAACAGGGCGATAAAAGTTGTTGTGAAATAACCGCCCTTTTCAATGATAGACAAACAGAGTATTAACATATAAAAATTGATTGAAGATGAAAACGACAGAAGTAAACGCGAGCCTCGTTGGTCGCAAGTGTTTGGGAATGGCTTTCGGTGAGTTGGTAAAAGGTACAATAACCAATGTTGAGGAAACCGAGTATTCAAAGACGGTGTATTTCATTCTTGATACACCGATTAATTGGGGCGGCGACATTTATACAAAGTCAAGTAATTGGGCACGTAAGGCCGACGAGTTCGGATCCTTGCACCATCTTGTATTAACAGACTAAGAGACAGGTAACGCCTCGCCTGTAGCGGGCGGGGCATAGTATTAACATTCAAAATTGAAACGACAATGAAAATTAAGGGAAAAGGTAAAAGACACAAAGCCCTGTATTACTACATAGATCGGAAGAGCGTCGTGTAGGGAA
>CALBPW010000468.1 GCA_937899145.1 uncultured Bacteroidota bacterium | reverse complement strand
CGTTACGCTTGAAGAAGCGGCTGCGATTCAAAGTAAGATCCCGAATGTGCGGATATGCAGGGACAGCGATAACATTATCGCATTCTATGATACTTCCCGTGCCGGTGAGGTTGCCAAAGCAAAAGAAAATATAGAACATTCTCACGAGCGCACCGATGATTTCATCATAGATATAATGGACAACAACATCCACATGGATGTGAGTACGCTTGTAAAGGACGAAACTCCCGACAAGTATTTTGTACGCATACCCAACACAGCCGGCAAAGATTATATGTGGGTAAACAAGTCCGAGTGCGATGAACTGTTCGGCGGAAATGTTGGCAGCAATGAGTGATGCGCCTACTGCCCACCAAGTCAAGGTGTTACCGGCAAGGAAGTAATCTTTCGAAGACTTTTCCTCGCCTTTTTTGCTACGGCTCAAAAAAAGTCCCATTCCAACGAGGATGATGATGTATAGAACGAATACACCATAGTCCCACGCTGTAAAGCCATTGTTACTTAAACTTTCTAAAATACTTGTCATTTTTATGATTTATTTAGTTTCGTATTAGACTGCGTTTTCTCTATTTCTCGCATTTCTTGTCGCCATCTTTTTTGCAGCACTCTTTGTTGCTGAAAGCGTACACGCAAATGCTGTAATATTTATCGCCCGGATTTAGCACAACTGATGGAAAATCAGCTTTGTTCGGACTGTCGGGAAAATGCTGTGTTTCAAGACAAAGAGCGCCACGATACTTGTAGGTTTTTCCGTATTTTCCTGTCTCCCGACCCGAGATAAAGTTGCCGGCATAAAATTGCAGTCCGGGTTCGTTGGTCAGCACTTTCATTGTTATGCCCGATGTGGGGCCTTTAACCGTGGCGGCTAATGTCAGACCGCTCTTGCAGCATTTTGCCGAGTCGGTATTTAGCACAAAATTGTGGTCGTAGCCGTGTCCGCGTTTTATTTGCTCAAAATCAGAATTGATGCGCTCGCCAACGGCTGTTGGTGTGCGGAAATCGAGTGGTGTGCCTTCAACTGGTGTCAACTCTCCGGTGGGTATAAGATTATCGTTAACGGCAGTAAAACTGTCGGCATTAATCATCAGCAAGTGGTCGGCAATGTTGGTTGAGGCGTCGCCCGACAGGTTGAAAAACGAGTGATTGGTTAGGTTGCAAATGGTTGGTTTGTCGGTCTCGGCAAAGTACTCAATCTTGATGGCATTGCATTTTGTGATGGTGTACACAACTTTTACTTGCAGATTGCCCGGGAAATTGGCCTCGCCATCTTTCGACAGATACGACAGTTCTACTGTGCTGTCGCTTGTTTGCTGTCCGTCCCACATTACACTGTAATAGCCTTTTGAGCCGCCGTGCAGCGAGTTGCGCCCGTCGTTTTTTTCAAGCTGATAAAGGCTGTCGTTGAGGGTGAATGCGGCATTGTCGATGCGGTTGCCGTAGCGTCCTATTATTGCGCCAAAGTAGGTGCCGTCGGGCGATGTCTGGTATTGGTCGATGTTGTCGAATCCCATCACCACATCTTGGAAAACGCCGTCTTTGTCGGGCACCCAAAGGCTGACTATGCGTCCGCCGTAATTGGTTATCTGCGCTGTTACGCCGGCTGCGTTTTTAATTGTGTAAAGTTCAACTTGTTTTCCGTCAACTTCCTTCGCAAAATTTGCCTTGTCGATGAGCTGAACCGATTGTTTTGAAGTGCAGGCAACCATTGCTAATGCGCCCGCTACGATGAATAATTTTCTCATTGCTATTAAATGTTAGTTTGTTGTGCTTTGCAATTATTTTTTTTCAAAGATAAATGTATTTTTTACAATTGTATAATTTATTTTAATTTTTTTTGTGTTTTTTATTGATATCTGCAAAAACTTAATTTGAACACAAATGAAATTCTAATTCTTAACGCTTGTTACTTGTCGACTGTTTGTTGTTTATTATCAATCATATAACTTTCAATATGTAATAATCACTTTCGTCCCATTATTTTTGAAACGGCGTTTACAAGTTCAATTGAGGCTTCAATTTCTTCGCGTCTAATTGCCACACTTTCAATATTAAAGCCGATGGGAATCGATTTTTCTTTGCAGAAATTGTAAATGTTTTTGGCTGTGTTGCAGCACGTTTCAACCGACATTTGCAAAATATCAGTTGTGTGGTTAAGTTCGTTGTTGAGCCAATGCGGAATATTGATGCCAAGCCATTCTAAAAATTCGAGCGATTTTATTGAACCACAAGGTGTTAAGGTGAAAATGATTGGTACCATTTTCCGGTTTTGCTCTTTGGCTGTGTAGTAGTAATCCGATAAAAAGTCTAAGCTGTAATTGACGCTATAAACGCACTGCGACACAAAAAATAGACAACCACTATCAATTTTGCCAAACAAGCGCAAATGCTCGTCGCCTTTTGCAAAATGACGTTCTGGAATGGTTACGCCGCCAACTATCATATTGCTATTTTCTTCATTTTTAATCCGATAAGCATCATGTAGCGATAAATTGTTTGTTTGCTCGCGCGATGGCGAACCTACAAAAACCGATATGTCGTTGTCGGCATTTTTAGCCCAATGCGCAAATTCTTCGGGCTGATATTTGCCAACACTTTTATAAATGATTTTAGGCAACTTCAAGTTGGACAAATAGTTACGACTATACGCATCGGGTTGTATGGTTTGCGTAAAGGGGAATGGGCGAGGGGCACTGTTGCGTGCCGATTCGTCTTGTAAATCGTATAAAATAAGGGCATCAACGTTTACACGTTTGATGCGCTCAATTTGCCGCGCGGCAATTTCGCTAATGCGAGCCTCGTCGGTTGTTAGCTTTGGCGGCGTAAGTCCGTAAAACAAAAAGTCAGATTCACAGTTAAGTATTCTGTTTTTCAATGATTTTTCCATAATGTATTTTTTTTGAAAGATACCTATATTATTATAGGTGTGCATACCAGATCGG
>CALBPW010000467.1 GCA_937899145.1 uncultured Bacteroidota bacterium | reverse complement strand
CTATGTCCGCGCTGATGTTTTCCTCCGAGTGATGCGCCTTAAAAAAACTGACCGCACCTTGGGGATAGTACTTCGGGTAAACACCGTCTATCGTTTTCTGCACTATTTTCATCACGGGCGCTAAGTCTGAGTGTGTTGCGGTTTGTATTTTCATAAAAAGCTCCTTTGCCAAGGCGGGCAGATTAGGTTTATATCAAAGACACATGGTCATATACGGCGGAATGCAGAAGATTCCATCCTTGACGGTCAGATTTCTTGGATGAATGATATAACATTCTCCTATGCGGGAATGATACTTTTCTTTAAATTTTAGAAGAGATTTTGTTGTATAATTCTTTGATGATTTTACTTCTATGGGGAACATTTTATATTTCAGTTTGCTGTTGTTTGAAACAATAAAATCAATTTCTATATCGTTACGATGTTTTTCTTCATTATACTGTGTGTAAAAATATAACTTGTGGCCATTTGCAACAAGCATCTGTGCAATCAGGTTTTCATACAACATGCCTTTGTTCATTGAAAGCTTGTCAGAAAGAATTTGTTTGTAAACTTCCGCCTCAAGGAGTTCATTTTCGTCAAATGCATGGCTCACCAATAATCCCGTATCCAGGAAATAACATTTTACATAAGTTCTGCTTTCATTAATTGACAATCCGACATTCGGGTCGCTGCACAAAAAACACTCATTGCTAATCATTGAATCTGAAAGCCAAAAGAAGGTATCTTCATATTGGTCCGAATATGAGTTTTCTTGAATTTTATTAAATACAACTCTTTTTTCGTGCTGCGATAAAAGTCCCGGAATCTGATCGTATATTGCAAGAACCTTTCCCCTATACTTAGTTTTTATTTTCATAATATCTTCGCGATAAAGTTGCAGAATATCCCTTTTTTCTATATCCGCCTGCCCGAAATCCTTATTGTTTTCAATGTAATTTACGACCGGTTTGGGCATTCCTCCGACAAGCATATATTCCTTAAACAGGAGCATAGCTTTATTATGCAGGGAACTTTCAAGAGCTTGCTTTTGGGAAAAACATTTTTTTATATACTCAATCAGCTCGTCAACGTAGCAGAATGCCATTGCGGTGTAGGTGTCGGCTGCTCCGTAATAGATGGTGATGCGGCCGGTGGCGGCATCGTAGATGTTTTGGCACGGGAAGCATACGTTTGGCACAAAGCCGATGGTTTCGTACTCTTTTTCGGGTGTTATCAGATAATTTCCGCAGCGTGCAATCACTTTCGACGGCTCGTCGAGGTCGAGCAGGCAGGCTCCAAAGCTGTAAACAAAGCCGTTGCAAGTGGTTGACACTCCGTGGTAGAAGAGCAGCCAGCCTTCGGTTGTTTCAATTGGCGTTGGTCCGGCGCCAATCTTCACGCCTTGCCACCAGCCTTGTCCGCCTTTGCTCATCACGTGTTTGTGCTTGCCCCAGAAAATCATGTCGGGCGACTCGCTGATGAAGATGTCGCCAAACGGGGTGTGGCTGCTGTCGCTGGGGCGGCTCAGCAGGCGGTAGGTGCCGTTTATCTTGCGCGGGAACAGCACGCCGTTGCGGTTGAACGGCATCAGCGGATTGGGCAGGCGCACCCATGTCTTAAAGTCTTTGGTGTAGCCCATTCCGATAGATGCGCCGTGCAAATCGTCGCACCAGTTGACACAATATTTGTCTTCAACCTTGACAAAGCGCGGGTCGTAGCCGTAGCTTATGGGGTTGGGGTTGCCGTTCTCGTCAACCCAAGGGATAACCTCGTCGTTGATGTCGAATTTGAAGCCGTCGTCGCTTCTGCCAAAATGCAGATTGGCGCGACCGTTTTTATGGTCGGCGCGGAATACGCCAATGAATTTTCCCTCGTAGGGGAGCACTGCCGAGTTGTAGATGCGCGCGGTTGATGGTGTCGGGTTCCAACCGATAATCGGGTTTTGGCTGTATCGCCATACAACATCAGAGCAGCCGGCGGGACGCTCTTCCCAAGGCAGGTTCTTTAAATCGTTTCCTACAATTAATTTGCTCATTTTCAATAAGTTTATATGATTATAAATTAGGTTTTACATTATTGCGGTAACATTGTTTTCGTCTTTCAGCATATCAATTGGAATGATATTTCCTTCAATCTGTTTTCCGTTGATAATAAGGCATTTAACTCCTTTTTGCTTGTGTTGCGGATTTTCAATTTTTATGTTGATTTGTTTTCCGCGGAACTCTCTGTCCACTTCAAATCCGTCCCAATTTTCGGGTATGCAGGGGTCGATTTCGAGTCCGGCATATTGCGGACGAATGCCCAGAATGTATTGCGATGCGCTGTAGAATGCCCATGTGGCGGCGCCGCTCAGCCATGGCAGCCTTGATGTGCCGAAACGCGGGCTTGGGCGGCCGTGCGTCGATTGGCAATAGACGTATGGCTCAATTTCGCGCACTTCGGCTTTGTCGTTGAACGATGCCGGCAGGTAGGCTTTGTAGTACTCAAAAGCCTGATTGCCGTTGCCAAGCATGGCTTCGGCAATGATTGCCCAGCCTTGTGTGTGGCAAAAGATTGCGCCGTTCTCCTTCATTCCCGGGTTGAACAGCGGCGCTTTAACAATATTGGTGTCGGCGTTGGTGTATGGGGGGTCGATGGTCATAATGCCATATTTGGTTGCCAAACGCTTTTTCACAATGTCCATCACGTGGCGGCCGCGCTCGTTGTTGGCGTGTCGGCAAATAACCGACCACGGCTGCGGATTGAGCCATATCTCGCCTTGCTTGTCGCCTTTGGCTCCGTATGGTGTGCCGTCGAAGCGGAAGGCGCGCAAGTACCAATCGCCATTCCATGTGTGTTTTTCGATGCTGTGGTCGAGAGCCTCGAGTTGGTTTTCTGCCCAACCGGCATCGGCAGTGTTGTTTAACATAAGTGCAATGTCGATAAACACCATAAGAGCATATCGCAGTTGCATTGCCACAAACACCGATTCGCCTTTTTGTCCGAGTACAAGGCAGTCGTTCCAGTCGGCGGCAAGTCCGCAAGGCAGCCCGTGTGCGCCGCTGTGCTCTAAGCTGAAGACGATGGCTTGTTTCAGATGTTGGTAAACGGTTGCTTCGCCTTTATCGGCGTATGGGATAATCTTGTTGTAGAAGCTGATGTCGCCTGTTTCTTTGACGTAGGCTGGCACGGTGTTGAAGAGCCACATGCAGTCATCGGAGCGGAATTCGGTTTCGGCAGGAGTTTTTTCGTGTCCGGGGCGGTGTGCAAATGGTTTTACAACGGGCATTGCGCCACCGTTTGAGCATTGTCCGCTCAGCATCAGCTCAATGCGGAGTCCGGCATCGGCGGTTATGGAGTGCAGCACGCCAAGCATATCTTGCACGGTGTCGCGGTAGCCAAGTCCGTCGCGCTCGCCTGCATATACAAGGCTTGCAGCGCGGCTCCAAGCGTAGGTCATCAGGCAGTTGTAGGGGCTCCATGTGTTTAGCATCGAGTTGACAAGCGCATCGGGTGTTTTTACTTGCATTTTGTTGATTTTCTGATGCCAAAAGGTGCTGACTTTCTCAAATTCGGTGTTCACAATATCCTGACTCCGACATTCGGCAATGGCTTTCCGACCTTCGGTTTCGGCTTTGCCAACGCCCATAACGACAGTTACTTCGCGGGTCTCGTTGGGTTGAAGTTCAATATCGAACTGAAGAACGCCAACGCCGTTGTCGCCCGATGCAAGCGAATTTTGGCACGCGCCTGCTTCCACAACCTGCGGATTGGCATACGAGCGGTGATGCCCGATGAATGTTTTGCGGTCGGTGTCGAAGCCGGTGATGTTGGCTCCGGCGAGCCCAAGAAATGTGTGTCGGGCTTGTCCGCCTTCCTCAAAATTGTCGGGTTGGGCTGGCAGGTAGATGTTTGTCCCGTGGTCGATGATGCCGTCCACAACATTCATTGTCAGAATGTATTGTGTGTATTGCAGGTTTATCAGGTCCATCCATTGATGCCAGTTGCTGGCGTACTCAACAAAGGTGAAACCGCGCAGGTGGCGTGTTTTGTTGCTTGTGTTGGTTATTTTTATGTTCCAGCACTCGTAGGTTTTGCCAAGCGGCACAAAATACAGGCTTTCGGTTTTTATGCCTTTATATTCCGACTCTATGATGGTGTAGGCGGTGCCATGGCGGCAGATTGTTTTATAATTGGTGAGCGGTTTTGCCACCGGTTGCCACGATGTTGACCAATAATCGGCTGTTTCAGTGTCGCGCAGATAGACGTAGCGTCCGGGCTGTCCAACGGGAATGGCATTGGTGCGATAGCGCATAAACCGCCCTTGTGCCGCCGACTTGAAAAAGCTGTATCCGCCGGCGTTGTTGGTGATGATTGCGCCGTAGGTGGTGTCGCCCAAGTAGTTGCTCCAAGGTTCTGGCGTATCGGGATTGGTTATCACATACTCTTTCCGCTCGTCGTCGAAATGGCCGTATTGCATAGTGTGTCAGGTTTTTAGGTTTATGTTTTTTTGCCGTCAATAAAGATAGGGGCGTTATGTTGTTGTTTTCCAACATTATAACACCCCCGTCTATTCAATATCTATTTTGATTCAGCAGCTGCGCGACGCACTTTTAGTTCGCTCTGAATACCTTCCATCGTTTTCTCGTCGAGCGAGTAGAAGAATTTCAGTACCACAAGTGCTACAACGCCAGCCACAAGCGGAATGATGCTCATCATGGCTTTCAGTCCGAAGAGTGTGCTTTCGTTCTGCACTTCGTTTGGCACAAATCCGGTTGCGCCCAATATCAGCATCGAAATCATACCGCCAATTGCCCAGCCAAGTTTGTTCGACATAATTGAGGCCGAGAATACAAGGCCGTCGGCGCGTGTGCCGTTCTTCCACTCTGAGTAGTCGGCGGTGTCGGCGTACATAACCCACAGCAGCGACGATATTGGTCCGCCGGTGATTGAGCCTATCATTTGGAAGAAGAGGATTAGGAAGATGTTTTCGGGGCTGAAGAAGATGAACGAGCCCGTGCAGATTATAGATGTCAGCAATAAGATGACTGTTGCGCGCTTGCGCCCCATAACTCTTGAGAACCAAGGCACAAGCAGCACTCCAACAAGCGACACAAGCTGGCCAAGTGTGTTGAAGATTGATGCCAAAGCCTCAAAGCCGAAGGTCTCGTTTTTAACAGGTGTTGCGCGGAACACGTTGAGCAGGTTGCTTAGCCATGGAACTGACTGTGTGCCAATGTAATATTTGAAGTAGTGAGTTGTTACGTTGAGGCGGATGCAGTTGTACAAGATGAACAAGATGGTAACCACAAAAAGTAGCACCCACGGCTTGTTGTGCACAATGTCGATAAGGTCTTTGCCAACCGCTGTTTTCTGCTCGTTGATTGGTTTAACACGCTCTTTTACTGAGAAGAAGGTGATTATAAAGCAGATGACAGCTGCAATTGCGAACACAATCATCGTTTTTTGCCAACCAATTTGTTGCGCTCTCACAAAGGCCTCTTTAGCTATCGACTGGTCGCCATAAACGGCATTGGTTGCAACGGCTGCAAGGCTGTCGGGGGCGGTACGCGAGCTGTCGGCAAGGGCAAGTGCTGTGCTGTCAACCACAAAAGCCGTGTCGGCTTGCGCAAGGCTGTCGGCAGCAACGGCTACAACTGCAGGTGTGGCGGCAGGCAGCTCGTTGACATGGCCAAAATAGGAAGCAAGTGGCAATGCTGTTGCCGAAACTATTATGCCGCCCAAATATGCGCCTACAAACTTGAACGATGAGGCTTGTGTGCGGTCGTCGGCATTGTCGCTTATAACGCCAAGCAGCGATGTGTACGGAATGTTGACAGTTGAATAAAGGCACATGAACAAGATGAATGTCGCGTAGGCATAAATAACCTTGCCAATGCCGCCAAAACTCGGAACGGTGAACGCTGCCACGGCTGCTATGGCCAACGGCAGTGCGCCAAAAATGATGTACGGGCGATATTTGCCCCAACGCGTCTCGGTGCGGTCGGCCGACATGCCAATCACAACATCAAAAATGGCATCGAAAATGCGCGACACCAAGAACATTGTTCCGGCAACAGCCGGAGCAAGCCCGAATACATCGGTGTAGAAGTATGACAGATAGATGGTGATGGTCTGCCAGAAAAGGCACGAACCCAAATCGCCAAATCCGTAGCATATTTTTTCGCCCAATTTCGGGCGCGAGTCAAAAAAATCCATTTTAGTTACTTTTTTATTTTATTTCGATATTGAAAATATTTGTTTTCAGATGTTTGCCAATGCCCACAAACTGGTATGTTCCGCCGCTCAATCCGGCAACTGCAAGCGGCATGCCCGATTCTGCCTTGACACACACTTTGCCATTGGCATCAACAATTTCAAAACTATCATAAAGATTTGATGTTGCTATAACCTCTTTGATATTTGTTTTGGTGTCAAATGTCTTTTTTGACGGCAGACAGTCCGGCTCGCCGCTGCCGAACACCGAGCACGGTTTGGCTGTTTGCCTGATTCCGCCTGCGCCATTAACCACACGGTCGCCCCAAGTGGTAAAATCGCCCCATTTTTCAACAATGTCGAGCCATGCGTTGGCTTCGTTGTTGCCCGACCACGACCATGGCATAAAGCCGATTCCAAGCCTGTTGCAAGTGCTGACAACAACCGAGTCGTTGACGCGGCACTCAAGGTTGTTTTTCCCCTCGTTGCAGTCGTAGCCAAATTCGCCCACAATTATAGGTATCTGATTATCAACCATATATTGCAGTTCATCGATTATTTTCTGTTCGTCGTTCCAAGCCATGTACATGTGTATGTCGAACAAAAGGTTGTGCAATGGGTCGAAGTCAAGAAGTTCTTTTGCGTATTTTTTGATCGGGTTTATATCTTGTCCCCAGCCGCTTGCGTCAATAACAAGGCAATGCTCTAATCCGCTGTTGCGCATTTTGCTGATGGCCAGTTTGTAGCCTTCGAGCCAGATGCTGTCGTGTCCCCAGCTTGTCCACTCGTTGGCGATGTTTATCAGCAGCCGGTCTTTAAATTCGTTCATTATGGGGCGGATGCTGTCGCTTGTCCAATAATTGGCGGCGATGTGCATATCGCCAAGGCTGTCGTGTCCTGTAAAATCGTGCAGTTCAGGCATTGCAACCATCTTTTTATCGGTAACCAACTTTATTATGTAGCGCAGTTCGTCGGCTGTGCCAAGCATTTTTGCTGTGTCGCCTTTTGTTTCCCAGACAATGCGCACAAGGTTGCTTCCGCAGGCGGCAATGGGGTCAAGAGCGTTGATGGCGGTGTCGTTGCCAAACCAGATGTGCGGGTTGTTGATGCCACGGGGGATGAACTCGTTGCCATTGACATCGTAGAGTCGCTCGCCACTTGTAAAAAATGTTTGATTTTCAGTTATATCGATTTTTAAATCTGATGATTGCGCATCATCTTTTTTGAACGAAAGGGTGTTATTGGCACAAGCCAAAAAGACAGCATTATCGATGCAGCTGCCGGCTTCGATTATGCTGATTGTAACTTTCTGTTTTTCAGTTTGATTAGTGTTGTCTTGACAACTCAAAAAAGCAGTTGCCAAAACAATGGCTGCTAATTGCAATTTTTTGTTCATCGTGAAGTATTTGTTGCAAGGGTATTGTTTTTTCGGTTATAAAATTGCGCGTAGCGACAGCAGTAAAAGCAATATGACATTTTTATAAAAGAAAAACGGTGCGGTTTTCCCAACTTTTGTGCTGAATACCCGTGCAAGGTCTCGGGAAGGTGATGTGGAAATGGTGGAATGGTGAAGGAGATAATCGTATAATCGGTGAATCGGATAATTGGTGAGCTGATTTATTCTCAACTTTAAACCTGTTAAACATTAAATTAAATGATTATCCGCAATCATCCCCACTCCCGTACTTGCGGTGGGTGAAGGTTGGTTTGTATGAAATCGAGGCAAGCAT
>CALBPW010000466.1 GCA_937899145.1 uncultured Bacteroidota bacterium | reverse complement strand
GTGCAACAATGTGCAGGGTACGAGGAGACTGCTGACGAAGTTTTCATAATGAACCGAAAAAATAGAAAACTCAGCTCAATCAACTTTTTCGATAACTCAACATTGACACTTAAAAACAAATAATGATATGAATATCAAGAATTTATCATTATCAATTTTACTAATTTTGACATTATCGCCAATATTGGCACACGCACAAGCCGAACGCAAGTACATTCGTCAAGGCAATAAACTTTACAATAATGCTTTTGCCGATTCGTCAGCTGTCGATTCTGTGAAATTACAAGAGGCTGAAGCTAAATATCGCCAAGCGTTAGAAAAAGACCCCAACAATTGGGATGCCAACTACAATCTGGCGAATGCACTCGCTAAACAAAATCGCATCGACGAGGCCACACGACAATATCAAGCCCTCAGCTCGCGCACCGATGTTGACAAAACAAAACGTGCGGCTGCTTATCATAATTTAGGAAATTGCCTGCTGCAAGGCAACAATCTGCAAGGAGCAATTGAGGCTTATAAAGACGCTTTGCGCAACAATCCTAACGACTTGGAAACCAAGTATAATTTAGCTTGGGCACAAGACAAAATGCGCCAGCAGCAAAACGAACAGCAACAGAATCAAGACCAAAACAAACAAGACCAGCAACAAGACCAACAAAATCAAGACAACCAGCAACAGCAAAACCAACAGCAAGACAATCAGCAAGATAACCAACAACAGCAAAATCAGGACCAGCAACAAGACAATCAGCAGCAAGAGCAGCAACAGCCTCAACCACAAGAACAAAACGAGCAACAAATGTCGAAAGAAGACGCAATGCGCATTTTGGAGGCTTTAGAAAACGACGAAAAAGACGTTCAGGACAAAGTGCAAAAACAAAAAGCACAGCCGCAACGCCGCAGAACACAAAAAGATTGGTAACCAATTCAGTGCTTGACAACAATGTTATTATTACTTTTGAAACAAACAGCTAACTAATAACTATCGAACTTCTGAACATTTATAACTACTTTTGCAACTTTGAAAAAAATGAGCAAAAACAATAGAAAATGAAATCAATAAATCTACATAAAGTCTTAAAACTGAAACAGATAGTAATACTGACACTTTTACTGTCGGTTTTCGGCATTCCGGCTTTTGCCGACGATGTAACTTTTACAGCCAATGCGCCACGCGCCGTTGAGGTTGGCGAGCAATTCCGATTGCAATTCACACTAAATGCAAAAGGCAGCAATTTTAGCGAGCCGGATTTTGCTGATTTTCAAGTTCTTTCAGGTCCAAACACATCAAGCAGCAGCAGCATACAATGGGTGAACGGCAAAATGTCGCAAAATACATCTAACACATTCACATACATACTTTTAGCAACAAAAGCCGGCACATTTACAATACCGGCAGCCACAGTAAAATCGGGCGGAAAAACTTATCAATCGGCACCAATAACAATTGAAGTTGTTGCAGGCTCGAGTCAGAATACGGCATCAAGTCAGCAGCAGCAACAAACTAATAATCAGTCTAATACACAAACCACAACCATAAATTCCGACCTTAGCGGCGACGACCTTTTTGTCGCCATAACAACCGACAAAAAGAGTCTTTACCAAGGTCAATATTTGGTTGCAACCATCAAATTGTACACCAAAAAAGATGTTGCAGGCTTTGAAGATGTGAAGTTCCCGCCATTCACTGGCTTTTGGAGCAGCGACCTCGAAGCTCCGCAGCAAGTTACACTCCAGCGCGAAAACGTCAACGGGCAGATATACACAACCGGATTGCTGAAAAAAGTGCTGCTGATGCCACAACGCTCGGGCGAACTCACCATCGACCCAATGGAAATAACCATTCTCACTCGCACGCGTGTCCGCAGCAACAACCCGTTCGACGACTTTTTTGGTGGCTCGTATCGCACAGTGCAAAACAAACTCATCAGCAAACCAGTGAAAATCAATGTCGAAGGATTGCCAGCCGGCAAGCCAGCCGATTTTTCGGGCGGCATTGGCAATTTCACCCTCAACGCATCAGTCGATAAAAATTCAGTAAAAGCCAACGAGGCGGTAACATTAAAAGTTAAAATAAGCGGAAGTGGTAACCTTAAGTTTATCAACAATTTAAAAATCGATTTTCCGCCCGACATCGATGTTTACGACCCCAAAACAACCCAAAACATCAAGACATCGGAAAGCGGAATGTCGGGCAGCGTCACCTTCGACTACCTATTTATTCCGCGCTACGCAGGCAACTATCGCATCGCGCCAATAACATTCAGCTACTTCGACACAAAAACCAAAACTTATAAAACGCTAAAAACCAACGAGTTTAACATTAGTGTAGAGAAAGGTGAAAACGACGCCGAAGCCAATTCGGGTGTGGTTCAGGCACTTACAAAAGAGGACGTTAAGTTTATCGGAAAAGACATCCGCTACATAAAACCAACCACAAAACTCGAGCGGAAACAAGAATTGCTATTTGGGTCAGCATTGTTCTATTATTGCTATCTTATTCCTTTACTGCTATTTATAGCGATAATAATATTCCGATTGGCACAAATAAGACAAAACGCCAACCAAGCCGCCGTTAAAAACCGAAAAGCAAATAAAGTGTCGAAAAAACGGCTGCGCGTGGCTGCCAAACACATGAAACAAGGCCAGGAAGCCCAATTCTACGACGAACTTTTGAAAGCCATTTGGGGATATTTGAGCGATAAACTTTCGATTCCGGTTGCCAACCTGTCAAAAGACAATGTGAGCGACATTCTGTCGGAACATTCGGTTAATAATGAACTAATTACAGAGCTTATAGATTTACTAAATTCTTGTGAGTTTGCACGATACGCCCCTTCGGCAGTTTCGGGAGGCATGGACGAAATTTTCCGCAAAGCCGACAAAACAATTTCAAAACTCGACCAAAAGGTTAAATAAAATCTGAAGAAATGAAAAATTTGAAATATATATTTATCATAATTGCGGCAACACTATCATTTAATTTGCAAGCCAACAATTTAAATGCTATACTCGACACCGCCGCACAATGCTATCAATCATCAAAATACGAGCAAGCTATCGACCTTTACGAGTCGGTTTTAGCCGAAGGGTACGAATCGGCTGAACTTTACTATAATCTTGGAAACGCCTATTACAAATCGAACAAATTTCCGTATGCCATTGCCAACTACGAACGCGCACTAAAATTAAATTCGACCGACGAAGACATTATATTTAATCTTCAACTTGCTAATACTCACGTAGTTGACAAGATTGAGGTGTTGCCGGAATTTTTTCTGAAAAGTTGGGGACAATCGCTTGTACGCGTTTTCACATCAAACCAATGGGCAATAATCAGCATAACATCATTTGTTATCGGACTAATTCTAATATTGCTTTTCTTCTTGAGCGACAAGCCTTTAATACGAAAATTCACATTTTGGATTGGCATTTTACTAATAGTTGAAGCCGGATTTTCGTTCAGTTTTTCTGACAAGCAGAAAAAAGCCATCCTCAACGAGCCCGAAGCCATAGTTGTAACGCCATCGGTGATTGTAAAAAGCTCGCCCGATGCCATGGGAACCGAATTATTTCTAATCCACGAAGGGCTGAAAATCAAGGTTACAAACCAAAATGGCGATTGGAGCGAGATTAAACTTTCTGACGGAAACAAAGGCTGGGTGAAAACTGCGGATTTTGTTGTTATTTAGAGATACACAAACCAAAACCTTTTTTCGAATTTTGTCGTTTAAAATGATGTCAATTTTTTCAGAAAACGATGAAAATAAAAATTCCGCTATTGTTATTTATATCACTGATTATCAGTTATGTATCAGCACAAGCACCCGACGGATACTACAACACCGCCGATGGCAAAAAGGGAGCCGAACTAAAATCAGCTTTGTACAATATAATTAAAGAACATGTGCAATATCCCTACACATCATCATCGAGCGTTGATGTTTGGGACATTCTGAAAGAAACCGACCGCGACCCAAACAATCCAAACAATGTTATCCTGATTTACACAGGGTTAAGCGTTGATGCGGCTCAGGAATACAACAATGGTAAAGGTTGGACACGCGAACACGTGTGGGCAAAAATTCATGGGAATTTTGGAACCGATTTGGGAGCTGGCACCGACGCTCATCACTTGCGGCCATGCGCAGTTGAAGTCAATTCAGAACGCAGTAGCCGATGGTTTGCCGAATGCACAACTCCCGTTTATTACAATGGCACAGCAACCGGCTGCTACAAAGGCTCTACGGAATGGACTTGGAAACCACGCGCCGAAGTTCAAGGCGATGTAGCTCGAATGATTTTTTATATGGCAACGCGCTACGAAGGCGAAAATGGCGAGCCCGACCTCGAACTTATTGATTATCTGCCTTCAAGCAACAATTCAACGGCTCCGCTTTTCGCAAAATTATCCGATTTGTTAGTTTGGAATTTGACTGACCCGGTTGACGAGTTCGAAATGAATCGTAACAATGTGATTTTCAAGTATCAAAAAAATCGCAATCCGTTTATCGACCACCCGGAATATGCCAATTTAATTTGGGGAGAAGGCTCAAACTCGCCAATGTTCACATCGCATCCAATTACCGATGCCCGCGTTGGGTTGCCATACCAATACGACATTTCGGCTTATATAATTGACAGTTCGCAACTTACCTACTCACTACAACAAGCACCAAGCTGGTTGGAACTGACCGACTACGGCAATGGCACGGCGCTACTTGCGGGCATTCCAGATTCAGATGCTAAAGGTAGCTACGTAGTATCAATTACTGTTTCATCTGACTCGCAACATTCTGCAAATCAAGAATTTTACATCGAAGTCGAAAATTTCACATTATCTACTGAACAAACTGAACAAAAGCCACAAATAATAATTAATGGCAATAAATTGTTCATAATCAACACAAAATGCTACTCAGTACAAATTTTTGACATTTTAGGTAATCTTTGCCAAAAAACCAACTGTTCAGATTATATTGATATAAGTGATTTAAAGCAAGGAATTTACATCTTAGAAATCAACAATGGTATAACATCGCAAAAACAACGTTTTGCTGTTAATTAAAACGAATGATGCGGCAAACGATTAATGCTCAAAATCAATAAGTTCGACATCGAAAACAAGTGTTGCAAAAGGCGGAATTGGACCAACTTGCCGGTCGCCATAAGCCAATGCTGATGGGATTATCAGCGTTGCACGCCCACCTTTACACATCATTGCCACACCCTCCTCAAGACCTTGAATAACCTGCATTGCACCCAATCGGAAGGTTAGCGGCTCATTTCGCCCATACGATGAGTCAAACACCTGACCATTAAGAAAATAGCCCTCATAATGAATTGTTACATTTTTCCCCGGAGTTGGCATAGCACCCTTTCCTTTCAGCGTTTCAATATAGTAAAGCCCACTCATTGCAGGCTCAGTTGTAATATTATTATCTTTTAAATATTCAGCAAGTAAGCGGTCTTCGTCGCGTTCACCCGCAATGCGTGCAGCATTACGGTCGCGTTCAAAATCGGCTT
>CALBPW010000465.1 GCA_937899145.1 uncultured Bacteroidota bacterium | reverse complement strand
CGGCTGAATAATCGAGCCTGTGTGCCCGCGAGTTTGTAACCTTAAAATACGATGGGTTGTAAATCAATCCGACATCGATACCACGGCGGTCGGGCGAGTCGTAATGCACAATTTGGTAGTTATATTTTTTTAGATAGTCGTGAGCCACCAGATTTTCAACCACACTGCGATTTTCGATTTCTGAAATACCAAGAATCATTGGTGGAATGGGCATCAAGTTATCGCCAATTCGGCTAATCGCGTATGCCATATTGCTGAGTTTCTTTTGGTAACGCTCGCTCGTCCAATGATTTTTGCCGGTTGGTAAAAACTCTTCATCGTTTGTGGCTGGATCGTTTATTGTATCAAACAGATTTTCAAGATTATAAAATCCAACGCTGACGGTTAAAAGTTTTTTATCGGTTTGCGCCAAACTAAGTTGAATAATGCAAAAAAATGCTGTAAATGTTATAATTAAGCGTTTCATCTCCAATTAAAATCGATTAAACATTATCCAAAAATACAATAAATACCGATTTTTGATGAACAATTTACATTTGGGTTGCGCTAATATCTGAAAAGCAATCGATTTATTTATCAAAAGATTTATTTTTGGTAAAAATTTAAAACGATGCAAACCGGGGAAGGATTGACAAAACAACGAAAATGGATTGCTGCAATAACTTTTGTTGTTGCGCTTGCGATAATTGTGCTTTTTATGCCGAAACAGCGGCAATTTAGATACGAACTCCAAAAAGGGAAAGCATGGCAATACGAAGATTTGTACGCTCCGTTCGATTTTGTTGTGCTGAAAACCGACGCTGAAATTAAAATTGAACGTAACAATAACTTCAAAAACGCAAAACCTTATTTTTCAGTACTTTCCAATGTATATCCTGAACAGCAATTGCGCCTCGACCAAGAATTTGACCATCGCTTTTCGCTTGCTTTTGACGCTATGCTATCTAAATATCCACAGTCCAACATCAATAGCGATACGCTGAAAACACATTTTTATGATTTTGCCGCTAACTGTCTGAAATTCATATATAATAAGGGCATCACGAGTTATAGTGAAATAATTGAAAAAAGCGACCAAGAAGCATCAATGGTATTGGTTGAAAATAAAATTGCCCGCACTGTACCGGCATCGGAAATATTCACCATACATTCAGCACAACAATTTGTTAATGAGCAAATTAATCTTAATTTTCAAAGCAGTTTAGCAACACTAACTGTAGTAAGCGGTTTCAACTTATACGATTTTATAAAACCCAACATTGAGTACGACAAAACTACAACCGTAAAAGCGCGTGAAGACTCTGGTAATCAGTTATCTACATCGCACGGGATGGTGCAAGCCGGGCAATTGATTATTGCGCACAACGAACTGATGAACGACCAAAATTTGCGCATTTTAGAATCGCTCCGGCACGAATATCAAAATTTTGGAGTTGCCTCATCAACAATATCGTGGGTACTTATCGGACAAATTGCCATAATCGCTATCTTCCTGACACTCTTATATATATACATATATTTCTACAATATCGAAATCTTCAGCCAGACACGACGCTTGCTATTACTTGTTGGTATGGTTGTACTGATGGTTGCGCTAATGTGTGTGCTTGTGCGCTTGCAAATTGCTAATACTTACGTACTTCCACTTGTCATACTACCTATCATCATAAAAACTTTCTACAACGGACGGCTTGCATTTTTTACGTATATATTAACAATAATTATATGCGGATTGCTATCGGCAAATGGCTTCCAATTTATATTGATGCAAGCTATAGCTGGCTCTGTTGCTGTTTTTAGCATAATGCGGCTAACTCGCTTACGCCAATTGATGGGTGCTGTTTTGCTTGTAACTTTATCTTACATAATCACTTACACTTCAATGTCGCTTATGCAAGAGGGACAATTGGCAACAATCAGTTTGCTTCCTTATATGTGGTTGATAATCAATGGGCTTTTCCTATTTCTGTGCTATCCACTCATTTTCATAATCGAAAAAATTTTTGGATTTGTTTCAGATGTTACACTACTTGAATTGGCCGACACCAATCACCCACTATTGCGCGAATTGGCTGAAAAAGCCCCCTGCACTTTCCAGCATGTTATGCAAGTTGCTAACTTGGCGGAAGATGCCAGCCGTAACATTGGTGGAAATCCACTACTTACACGCGTTGGCGCACTCTATCATGATATTGGCAAAACGCTTGCTCCTCAATATTTTACCGAAAATCAAGTTGGTTTCAATCCTCACGACCTGATGCCCCCCGAAGAGAGCGCCGAGGTTATAATCAGCCATGTTACAAATGGCGTGGCACTTGCCAAAGAGTACAAACTACCACCTCGCGTTATCGATTTTATTGCAAGCCACCACGGAACCGATTTGGTACGCTATTTTTACAATAAAGCTGTTGAAAAAGATGGCGAGATTAACACTGATATTAGCAAATATTGTTACCCGGGTCCTCTGCCTTCAACCAAAGAAACAGCAATTCTGATGCTTGCCGATTCAATTGAAGCAGCATCACGCTCAATGAAAGATTTTTCACCAAAAAGCATCGACGACCTTGTCGAAAAAATATTTAACGATAAAATTGAACAAGGTCAGATGAATAATGCTGAAATCACTTTCAACGACATCAACACCATTAAAGCAACATTTAAAAAGAAGTTGCAAAACATCTACCACACAAGAATTGCATACACCGAAAAAAATTAGGAGTTAGAAAATCATGTGTCATAACTCCCAATTTTCAATTTCCAGCTTTTAAATATTTAAAAAGCCTCGTCGCAGATGAATTTTATGCGCATTAGTCGAATTTCTTCTTCGGTATA
>CALBPW010000464.1 GCA_937899145.1 uncultured Bacteroidota bacterium | reverse complement strand
AATGGTGTGAGTAGTGGTGAGGCAATTAAGCGCGTGGAACAGCTGATGAAGCAGCTGGGGAACCAATACGCCATAGCGTGGACAGGTCTTAGCCTACAAGAAGTTAAGGCGACAGGTCTTATTTATATTTTGATGGCATTGGCGGTTATTTTTACGTACTTGTTTTTGGTGGCATTATATGAAAGTTGGTGTGTTCCGTTGGCTGTAATGTTCACGAATATCTTCGCAGTGTTAGGGGCGTTACTTGGTTTATTTTTAATGCATCAAAGTTTGAGCATTTATGCCCAGCTAGGTATTATTTTATTAATTGGATTAGCCAGCAAAAATGCCATTTTGATTGTTCAATTTATTTTGGCAGCTTTGCCTCAAGGCAAAAAAGTTGAGGAAGCGGCTTTGCTAGGGGCAAAAGAACGTTATCGCGCTGTTTTGATGACGGCTTTAACTTTTATTTTGGGGGTTTTCCCTATGATTATTGCAAAAGGCGCTGGTGCAGCCAGTCAAATTTCCATGGGAAGTGCTGTCTTTTTTGGAATGATTTCAGCTACTTTTGTGGGTGTTGTGTTTGTGCCTGCTTTGTTTTTAATCTTTTATTATGGGAGATCCTTGGATGCGGACCTGGAAAGTAAGCATTAGTTTGATTTTTTTGTTCGTGATCGGGGCTTGTCATGTGGGCCCTGAATATGAAAGACCTGTCGTTTTTGACAATGCGGCCTTAGAGAAAAAATTAGATTTGCAAACGCCAGCAGTGATGAGTTTGCCCTTTCAACCACAAGATTTAAAAGATCCACTGTTGAATGAGCTGATTGAGACGGCCTTAAAGCATGCTCCAGATATCCGTGCTGCACGTGCCAATGTTGAGGCAGCTAGGGCTGCGCGTTTGGCGTCTGTTGCCGGTTTGTTTCCAGCTTTGGATAAAGACTCTGGTTATCAGTATGAAAAATTTAGTAAGAATATGGAACAAATAGGGGGAGGCGGTTTGTATCAAACTGGATTTGTGGTTTCGTGTGGTAAGTCTTGGATTGAAAGGCATTAAGTTTCATCACGATATGCAAGGTTTTTACATTGATGACCCGAAGATGTTTCCTATCTATCGCGCCATTGCCAACCGCAACCTTGCTATGTTGTTACACATGGGTGATGGCAGGCTCGATTTTTCGGCACCTGAGCGGCTTGCTGTTGTTGCCCGGCAATTTCCAAATCTGACAATCATTGGCGCTCATTTTGGCGGTTATCGGCGCTGGGACGAGGTGATGGCAATACCCGCTTTCGATAATGTCTATTTCGACACTTCAAGTTCGTTGGCGTTTATCGATATTGAAAAAGCTTGCGCGCTGATTGAAAAATTCGGCACCGACCATTTTTTCTGGGGCAGCGATTTTCCGATGTGGTCGCCAGCTGAGGAATGGCAACGCTTTTTGGCTCTTGGCTTCGATGATGGCACAAATCAAAAAATTGGCTGCAAAAATTTTGCGAGAGTGGTGTTAGGAAAGGATTTGTAGGTTCAGTCAAAACTTCCATCTAATCTGGAACTTAAATTCGGTTTTGTGGTTAGCGTCAATCAGGTTTGGCGATGTGCCGATGGTTTCTTTATCGGCGTACCAAAGCCTTGAAACGCGTGCCCAAAGGGTCAGATTTTTGATTGGTTGCCAAGTTACAAGCAGGTAGGTTTTTGTCCCACGGCCGTAAACCATTGGTATTGAGTAGGCATAAAGCACATCGCTCTCGTACAGATAAACGCGGGAGTTGTATGAGTCGGTTTCAAAAACTGCGTATCGCATTGCAAAACTGAGCGGGTAATTAAAAGGTGTGCAAATAACATCCTGATAGAGCAAACTGCCCATTTCGCGCCTTGCGTCGCCCTTTTTGTAACCCGATAGTTCAATCCGGTTTTTGAATTGCCACCGTTGGTTTGCTGCGTAATTTATATGGTATCGGAGTGTCCAATGTGTAACGTCAACAAGCGGTTGAATGCCATCGCTGTCATCGGAACTTGATGATTGGCTTGTTTCGGTTTTAAACTTCCAATACATTGACGTTGCGCGATTTAAGTTGAAATCGACTTGCGCCAGAAAATCATTTCCGCGCGATGGAGCGTTTGCCCCGTTGCGCAACCATGGGAAACGGTAGATGTCGTAATAGGTTGATAATTTCCATTTTTTTATTGGTGACGCTTCGATGCCGATGAAAAAGCCTTCTTCGTTTTGCGTTTTTGAGCCTTCGGCAAAGCCGTTGGCGTAGCGCGCTTGATAGTTGCGCTCATAGTTTCGGTACAAAACCGATGTCTGCAACCCGGGAGCAAGGTTCATCAGTGAGCCTGCGACTAAGGCTTTGCCTCCGTTTGCCGACATTGCAAACTCGCCAAACAGGTAGAGCGCGCTAAACGAGTATTGCAAGTCGATGCTGGCGTTAAAATTGCTGTTGCCTTCAAAATCGTACTGATATTGAGGAGTTTTGCGCTTTACAAAATCTTTATCAAACTGATAGCCTAATGCCGATGTCCCAATTTTGAAATCGTTGTGGTTAAAATTGATATTCGCACCCCAAACACTTTCGGTTATGGCATCTTCTTTGGCAATCTGGTTAGGCGTGGCGTGCAGTCCGCTTGTTCCAAAGGCACTGAATCCAAGGTCGTCGGCAATGGTGGTGTCTTGTTCAATTAGTGTGGCATCAATTTTTTTGCGCGAGCCAAAAAATGTTGCTTGTACTGTCCCAAAATTAAGTGTGGTAGCCACTCCGCGATAAA
>CALBPW010000463.1 GCA_937899145.1 uncultured Bacteroidota bacterium | reverse complement strand
GCTTGGTGGCAGTGGGGGCTGCAGGGTCGGATGGCACTTGCAGTGCACTTCCATATTTATAATTGTCGCTCAAAACAGTGGCTGAACCGTTTTTCCAAGTTACGGTGTATAGGTTGCGGTTGTAGTTGATACGAATAACGGTTGACCCGTCTTCAGCCACGGCTTGCTGGCTGAACGGCTGGGCGGTGAATCCGTCGTACGATTTTGCCACAGCTGTAGTTTGCGCGCCAAATGGTTTCGAATCTTCCTCGGTATCAGCATCCACTTTAGTGTAGCCGTTGTCGTTGGCATTTTGCTGATAGTGTTCAATAATATATGGCTTGGTGGCATTATCGGCAAAAATGGCATAGTAGGTGGTGTTGCTTCGCACAGTTTCGCTGCCGCTGAATGTGAGAGCCACAGTTGCATCGGCATCGGTATTCCAACCTAAAAAGTGCTTGCCAGCTGCGGGTGTCGGGTCGGCTGGTTTGTCGGCAAGGAATGCCGCGCCATAGCGGTAGGTCTTTGTGCTGATTTGCGAGCTGCCATTCATCCATGTAACGCTGAAATTTTTGCGGTTATAGTAGATGTTGACCGACATATTGTTGTTATTCAGCGTTATCTGTTCAAATGGCTGTGCATCAAAACCTGCAAAATCGCCAGTTGTTTTTGCCGATACGGCTGTAGTACTAAACAATTTGCCTTGTGCCGTATTAGTTTCGTATAAGCTATAACTATCATTGTCAACATTTTGGCAATAATGCTTAATACTATATTTGACATCGATATTGCGAATGTCGCTGTCAAAAACACTTGTATCCCTTATGATGGAAAATCTGTTCCAGACAGAGGCGTTTTTATAAATATCATAGGCGCCCTCTTCAAGCGGTACATATAGTTTTATTGTTCCGTTTTGAAGCATTGCTGATGAGAATGATGATGTTGAAACTGTTGGTGGCACCATTGTTGACACTTTTATGGCTCGCAATTCATTCATATTAGCAAGGGTGTAATTGTTCCCGTTCATAACCGATTTAATATTGCTGCCCAAATCCAACACTTTCAATAATCTGTTACTATAAAAAGCCTTAACATTTATTTGTGTTGTTCCGTCTGCCACTTTGTAATATGCACGAGAGTTGCCTTGCGGGTACGAAAGGAGTGTGGTTTTGGCCTTGTTGTATAGCACACCCGATGTATCAACCCAATATGTGCCATTGCCCTCTTCAAGAGAGTAGCGCTCCAAATTCGACATCACATACAGATATTCTGTATTTATTTCACTTGCAGCCTTGTTGATGGCAAATGTTTTGACATAACTGTTCGATTTTATCGAACTGACTGGAATGGTTGTTGTTTTTTTAGGCATTACATAATTTTCCGTTGTAACATCGGAGCCATATAATATCAAACGTGTCGTATCATCGGTATAATAAACGCCGTCGATGGTTACAAACAGATTATCGGAATTCAGAAATTCCACAGTATATTTTGTGCTGTGAAGTGCAGTGGTCTCTATTTTAGACGATTTCAACTTTGTGCAATTCAGAAAATCGATATACTTCAAGTATTGATGATTATAGAAAGCATAGCTGCCGATTCGTGTTACATTGGCAGGCACTATATAAGTTACCATTGTAGAGCCACGATACAGGCGGCAAAGGATAGTGTCGGTTGCTGTGTATTGGTACAGCGATTTGTCTATTACAGCAAACGTAGTGTTTGCAGCGTCAACATCGGGTACAAACGAGCCACCGCAATACATAAATGCTGATGTATTCATAGCGTTCATTTTCGCTCCAATATGGAATGATGTTATTGTGCCGCTAACCACACCACCAATGCGCACCACATTGTCGCCACCAGTTACTTTCTGTAAAGTTTTAACACTACTGAAAGCATATTGTCTTACTGTGGTTACCGAAGCTGGAATATCAAATGTTGTTGCGCCTGAATATTTGGGATACGCAATAAGCGTTTCTTTATTGATGTCGTACAGAACACCATTCTCGTCGTTGCAGAATTTTGTATTCCCTGTTGCCACTTTTATAAACTTAACGTTATACATGTTTCCCCAAGAGTACCAGTTGTTAGTTCTATCGGTCATACTTGTTGGCCCTAACTGTACAATGTTTTTGCCCAATAACAGAGTGTCTCCTCTGTTACCTCTGATTGTGGTTTCTTGAATACCGCTACTTTCAATAACTTTTAGCCCGTCAGAGTCCAAATTCATCATAATGTTAGTGCCACAACGGTAAAATGCGCCACTCTTGATAGTAGCCACATTGGCACCAAATACTACTTGTTGCAAATCGTAGCAGCAGTAAAATGCGTTTTTGCCAATTGTTGTTACTTTATACGTTTCGTCGTTATATACCACCTCATCGGGGATAATAACAGTACCGGTGTACTCCCATGTGCCACGCACTACAGTTGCCTCTTTGGTTTCGGTGTTCAACTGGTAGTAGATGGTGCCTTTGCCTTCCTGCCCTTCAAAAAGCGGGTCGGCAAAATTAACTGTAGCAGCCCATGCGCCTGTAAGCGAGCTTAGCGCTAACGCAAATGCCAATAGTAAAGGCTTTCTCATATAAATAAGTTTTTTAGTTTATTATTTCCCAACAATCATAAAATCAACCATATAGCTAATTCAATATATAGAAAAAGGAAGTCCAAACATATTGAAAAAAAGGCAATTAGCAAATATTTCAACAAATCAGGCAGATTATGTATTGATAATAGGCAGATTGATTTATGCGAATAGGACAGAAATATTGACGAAAGAAAAAATTATAAATTACGAACTCGATTTTTAATTTAAATGATTATCCGCAATTACCCGATAACGCCCTGTAAGGGGCAATGAACTGTCAGCCCAAGGCGTCGCAAACCACCAAATGCGAAAATCGCAGAAAATTTTTCATAAGAGGCTGAATTGCGGTGCGGGTTGAATTATGGGGCAAGGCAACAGTTTACATCAGACTGTTTTGTACATAAAAATGTTATACATCAGCCTTATAAGTAAAAGAATTACAAAGGAATGATGCGGGGCGGCTTATACAAACATTGCCATATAAAGTGGCAGATATGTTATTTGTTCCGCTTTTTCGACATTGAACTTACTGAAAACCAGAGTGCGCCCGATTTTTGCAGAATTATCTAACAATGAATTGGTTAGAGACGAATGTAGTAACTTTTTGCACGTATTCCGGCTTCAAAGTAGTTGCAGATAGAAAGGATTGCCACCCATTACCATAGCTGCAAAATTTGGTAACGGCTCCAACGTATTTTGCGGCTCAACAATTCAGTAATTCAGCAATTCAGCAATTTATCTAAACAAAAAACACACAAATCAACAATTACTTTTTTGTAAAATTCTCATTTTGCATATCTTCGCCGCAAATAAAACATAGCATAGTTTATGTCATTTTGGGTTCTACTTAAAATTCTTGGGTCGTTAGCCTTGCTAATGTTCGGTATGAAATCGATGAGCGAGGCGTTGCAAAAAATGGCAGGCCCGCAATTGCGCCACGTGCTTGGCGCAATGACAACCAACCGCTTTACCGGAATGCTTACCGGCATGTTTGTAACCGCCGCTGTACAAAGTTCAACGGCAACCACCTTGATGACCGTATCGTTTGTCAATGCGGGATTACTAAGCCTGATGCAAGCCATATCGGTGATAATGGGTGCGCACATCGGAACAACGGTTACCGCATGGATAATGTCGCTCGGGTTCTCATTCAACATTACCGATTTTGTTTATCCCGCATTCTTTATCGGCATAATATTAATATATATGAAAAGTCGCCGCATTATCGGCGATTTTTTATTTGGCGTAGCGTTCTTATTCCTCGGACTCGGGACACTTAAAGAGACAGGATTTCTGCTTGTTCAAGACCCTGAAGCCAATGCTATAATAAGCGATTTTTTTGCGCGCTTCAACAATGCCAACTTCTGGAATTCGATCTTCTTCCTGCTGATGGGCACAATACTGACACTTTGCGTGCAATCATCAGCAGCCATTATGGCAATAACAATGATGCTTTGCTCAACAGGCGTTTTGCACATCGACCAAGGCATAATGCTGGTTCTTGGCGAAAATATCGGCACCACCATCACAGCCAACATAGTGGCTATGAGTGCAAATGTACAGGCCCGCCGGGCGGCCTTTGCGCACTTTACAATAAACGTAATCGGCGTAACGTGGGCGCTAATCTGCCTAAAACCATTCTTCGGACTCGTCTGCCACATTGTCGGTTTCGACACTGCAATGACCGCCGCAGCACCCGGTTTTGCCATCAAAGCATCGATGGTATTAGCCACCTTCCACTCATCTTTCAATGTCAGCAACACACTGCTGCAAATTTGGTTTGTACAATATATCGAGCGTTTTGTTTGCTGGGCCATCAAGCCGAAAAAAGTTGATGAGGAGGAAGATTTCCGCCTTCATTTTATCACATCAGGCATTATGAAAACGCCTGAGCTATCGGTTTTTGAAGCACATAAAGAGATTGAATCGTTCTCAGAACGCATGCAACGCATGTTTAGCATGGTCCGCAACTTGCTGACAGAAAAAGACGAACAAAAATTCTCAAAACTCTATTCCCGCATCGAAAAATACGAAAGCATAAGCGACAATATGGAAATTGAGATTGCCAAATATCTCGACCAAGTAAGCGACGCTCACCTGTCAGACGAGACAAAAGCCAAGATACGCGCAATGCTGCGCGAAATATCGGAACTTGAAAGCATTGGCGACGCCTGCTACAATATGGCGCGCACCATCAACCGCAAAGTGCAAGGCAAACAAGACCATTTCACCAAAAGACAATACGAGCACATCAACCAAATGATGGACCTTACCGACCAAGCCCTGACACAAATGAACGCATTGCTGAGCGGAAGAAAAGAGGCTTACGATGTAAACATAACCTTTAACCTCGAAAATGGGATAAACAACTTCCGCGCGCAACTTAAATCACAAAATATCAACGACATAAACAATCACGAATACACCTACGCTGTAGGAACTATTTATATGGACCTGATAAACGAATGCGAAAAACTTGGCGACTATGTTGTAAACGTTGTCGAAGCCCGCATGGGCACAAGGCAGAAGGCAAGTTGAAGAGATTACGGATTTTCAATTCCGGCAGTTTGCAGAAGCAATTTTTCAATTTTTGAATTTAAAAAACTTATTTCGCCAAAATTCGTATTGATTGGTATTTTTTGATAAAATTGACAAAAAGACTTTATATGAAACTTGTAACAAAAATTTTAGTAGCGATTGCCATTGCAATTATCATCCCGGTAATTATCGGGTTATGCTTACCACGCGAGAAGCAAGTGATGCGTGGCATTGTTATCGACCAAATGTATTTTTATGTGCTTGGCAATATATCGAACCACTGGGAAGAGCCGGCGTGGCGACACAACTTAGACACCATGATTCAACTCGAAAATCCCGACGGGCAAGACTCTTGGATGGAATACTACACCAATGGCGACTCAGTAAAACTTGTAACCGAAACTCTTGGCGAATTTGATTACATACGTTGGATTATCAGCCCCGATGGACACGAATTGCTACGCAGCATTGTACTTGCCGACATTGAAGGCAAAACAGCCGTCAGAATGGTTGAAGAAGCATACGAACCCGACCCTCTGCGCCGCTTTATCGCACTCTTCTCCGACCCAACAGCCAATCGGCTCGAACAGTATCTTTATGATTTAAAGGAAATTACCCTTAAACAAAAAGAGGAGATGGGTAGCAACGACGACTTTTTCGATTTTTAACCATGTCAGAATCAGCCAATTACGAACAAATAATTTACTCCAATGAGGTAATGACTTTCACCGCATTGGCTGCAGAATATTGCAAACTTATAAACAACATTGCAACACTCTCACAACACGATTTCGTCAACAAATCGCTTCGACTTTTGGCACTACTCTACGTCAAAACATTGAGCCTGCCAGCCACCGAGCCTGTTGATGCCGATATGATTGAAAAAACGGTTACACAAGAAGAATGGGACGAAGCGCACAATGCCGTGGCGCGCAAACTCGGACGCTTCGACCAATACACTGAAACCCTCGACCCACTTGCCGGCGACGATGCCATGACAAGCCTGTCAGAAGGATTTGCCGACATCTATCAGGATCTGAAAGACTACATAACGCTGATGCAAATGGGCACAGCCGAAATGATGAACGATGCCGTTTGGGAGTGCGCCCGCAACTTTCGCGAATATTGGGGACAACGGCTGACAAACATACTGCGCGTACTACACCATTTGGAAAACGGCGGCGCAAACCTCGACACTACCGACGCCCTCACTATTGAACCCGAAGACGACCGCCCGTCGTGGGAACGCAATGGCAACTCACCAAAAGACGATTATTGGAATGAATAAAACGATAACAAAAGAGGAGATTGACGCCTTACCACAAAAATCATTCGATGGCAAAATATCCATTCCGCTAACAGAATACGAAATCGAAGAAGCCGTTGATTACTTACGCAATTACAGCATTTTAGGCTTCGACACCGAAACCCGGCCAAATTTTCTGAAAGGGCAACGGCATAAAGTGGCATTACTGCAATTATCAACCGACGAACACGCTTATCTATTCAGAATCAACAAAATAGGACTACCCAACAGTGTAAAATCCATACTCACCGATAACACAATACTAAAAGTTGGCGCCGCCATTCACGACGACATCAAAGCACTGCGGAAAATAAGCGAATTCACACCAGACGGTTTCGCCGATTTGCAAACCATCGCACACCAAGTCGGAATTGAGCATTCAGGACTTAAACCATTGACAGCCCTGCTTTTAGGATTCAAAATATCGAAATCACAACAAACCTCAAACTGGGAAAATATGTTTTTGAGCGACGCCCAACAACGCTACGCCGCAACTGACGCTTGGGTATCGCTTGAGATATACAAAAAACTGACCGAATTGTCAAGCGAAACAGCTGAAATATAAACAGATACGCCAAAAAGCAATACTGCCATTCTAAAATCACTTCTCCAACACACCATCTCAATAACCATAGAGACGCCGATTCACCAAAAAAGTATTACTTTTGCGGCAAATTTAAAAACTGAAATATGGCGTTACAATGTGGAATAGTTGGTTTGCCAAATGTTGGCAAATCAACACTTTTTAATTGTTTATCAAATGCAAAAGCACAAGCCGCAAACTTTCCGTTTTGCACCATCGAGCCAAACCTTGGTGTTATAACCGTGCCCGATGAGCGGCTCAACAAACTTGCCGCAATCGACAATCCGAAGCGCATTATCCCTACAACCATCGAGATTGTGGACATTGCAGGATTGGTAAAAGGCGCAAGCAAAGGCGAAGGATTAGGCAACAAATTTTTGGCGAACATCCGCGAAACCGATGCCATAATTCATGTCTTACGCTGCTTCGAAGATGGCAATATCACCCACGTTGACGGCTCAATAGACCCCGTACGCGATAAAGAAGTTATCGACATTGAACTACAACTAAAAGATTTAGAGACAGTTGAAAGCCGGCTATCGAAAGTGGAGAAAATTGCAAAAGTGGGCAACGACAAAAAAGCACAAAAACAAGTCGAAATTCTGAATTTATATAAAGAAGCACTGCTGCAAGGCAAATCGGCCCGCACGGTTGAAGTTGACGCGGCACTTAAAAAAGAGCTTTTCAGCGACCTTAACCTACTGACCGACAAGCCGGTAATGTACGTTTGCAACGTTGACGAAGCATCGGTAAAAACAGGCAACAAATTTACCGAAGCCGTAAAAGAAGCCGTAAAAGATGAAAACGCCGAAGTGCTAATAATTGGCGCAGCCATTGAATCGGATATTGCCGAACTTGAAAGCTACGACGAACGTCAGATGTTCCTAACCGACCTTGGACTTGAAGAGGCCGGCGTTTCGCGATTGATAAAATCGGCATACAACCTGCTCAACCTCAAAACATACTTCACCACCGGACCCGACGAAACCCGCGCTTGGACTTTCCGCGACGGAATGAAAGCCCCACAATGCGCAGGCATCATCCACACCGATTTTGAAAAGGGATTTATCCGCGCCGAGGTTATAAAATACGACGATTACATCACTCTTGGCTCAGAAGCCGCTTGCCGCGATGCCGGTAAAATTTCAATCGAAGGAAAAGATTACCTGCCGCAAGATGGTGATATTATGCACTTTAGATTTAACGTGTAGCTAAAGAGGCCAAAAAGGATAGGCGAAAGGTAAACATTAGAGTATTAAAGAGTTAAAGTTATCCATTTAAGATATGAGTTACCTTGATGAACTAAACGATGTGCAACGTGCGGCAGTGGTTGCTACCACCGGGCCATGCCTAATTGTAGCCGGTGCCGGTTCGGGCAAAACGCGCGTTCTCACCTATCGCATAGCACACCTATTAGCCACTGGTGTAAAACCATGGAACATACTTGCGCTGACATTCACCAACAAAGCCGCACGCGAGATGCAAAGCCGGATTGCAACACTTGTTGGCGAAGGCAATGCACAAAACCTTTTCATGGGTACGTTCCACTCCATTTTCAGCCGATTGCTACGCATTGAAAGCGAGCGACTTGGATTCCCCTCATCGTACACTATTTACGACACGGCCGACTCAAAAAGCCTAATCAAATCGATAATTAAAGAGATGAACCTGCCCGACGATGTTTACAAGGTGAATCATGTGCTGAACCGCATTTCAATGGCGAAAAACAACCTTATAACATGGCAGGCATACGAGGCTAATAACGAAATTCAAGAAAACGACCGCGCTTGCAAAACACCGCTTATCGGAGCCATCTACAAACGCTACACAATTCGCTGCAAGCAAGCAGCCGCAATGGATTTCGACGATTTACTCCTCAACACCAACATCCTCTTCCGCGACCACCCCGACGCGCTCACAAAATACCAAGATAAATTCCAGTACATTTTAGTTGACGAGTATCAAGACACCAACTTTTCGCAATACATGATAATCAATAAGTTGGCAATGCTGCACCACAACATTTGCGTTGTTGGCGACGATGCCCAAAGCATCTACTCGTTTCGGGGGGCGAAAATTGAAAATATACTGAGTTTCCAGCGCGACTATCCCGAATCTAAAATCTTTAAACTCGAACAGAATTATCGTTCGACACAAAACATAGTTTCAGCCGCTAACAGCCTGATTAAGAAGAACGAGCGTCAGATTCCGAAAGATGTTTTTTCAGAAGGTGAAGAGGGAGCGCCAATAAAAATTATGGCGGCAATGACCGACATTGAAGAGAGCTACAATGTGGTAGGCGATATTTTTGCCAACATGAGCACGCATCGTCTTCATTATAAAGATTTTGCAATACTTTACCGGACAAACGCACAAAGCCGTACCTTTGAGGAAGCGCTGCGCAAACGCAATTTCCCATATCGCATTTATGGCGGACAATCGTTCTATCAGCGCAAGGAGATAAAAGATGTTATCGCCTATATGAGGCTGATTGTCAACCCACACGATGCCGAAGCACTGAAACGCGTTATCAACTATCCCGCGCGTGGCATTGGCGAAACATCAGTTGCACACATTGCTCAAGCCGCGGCAGAAAAAGAGTGTAGCATGTGGGACATAATTTCAAATTTGGCATACAATCCGGCAGGGCTTAAGCCGGCCGCTATCAACAAGATAACAGCATTTGCAGAGCTTATTATGAAATTTGCGCTTCAAGCCGCCACCACCGACGCCTACGACATGACACGCACCATTATTAGCGAGGTTGGCATTAAAAATGAATACGCAGAATCGAGCGACCCTGAAGACGAAAGCCGATTGCAAAATATTGAGGAACTTTTGCATGGCATAAACGATTATGTTACAGCCAATTATTCTGACGAAAAGATACCAACCATTGATGGATTCATTGAGAATGTGGCATTGCTGACCGACCAAGACGATAAAAAGACTGAAAAAGCTGATAGTGTTACACTTATGACAATCCACTCAGCAAAAGGACTTGAATTTCCGTATGTTTATGTTGTGGGAATGGAAGAAGGATTGTTTCCATCGAGCAAATCAGTATATAGCCAACACGAACTTGAAGAGGAACGCCGACTATTTTACGTGGCGCTAACACGCGCCAAAGAGCAAGCGACACTGTCGTACTGCCGCAGCCGTGCCAAATACGGCGGTATGCGCGAGTCGGTTTCGCCAAGTAGATTTATAAAAGACATCGACCCACAATACCTATCGCAACCCGCCATGCACTCCGACAGCCGTTTAGGCTTTGGCTCCAGCAGTTTTGGCGATAATGGATTTGGAACCGGCGGATTTGGCTCAAGCAGCTTTGGGCAATCGTTTGGAGGCAGTTTTAGTTCGAAAAAAACATTCGGAAACAGCATTGCCGCCCAACGCCGCTTACAACAATTAAAACAAAGTGAAAATCAAACAAATGGCAATTTTAAACCATCACCAATTTCAGACATACACGCAGGCTCATCAGTAATTCACGAGCAGTTTGGCAAAGGTAAAGTACTGAAAATGACTGGCGATGACTACAACAAAATGGCTATAATATTTTTCCCGAAAGCTGGCGAAAAAAAATTGCTGCTAAAATTCGCCAAATTGCAAGTTGTGAACGAAGAGTGACTCAATTCAGCCAAAAACTTTAACCATATTTTTATAATATTGCGGACTATTTTGAGTTATACAATCGGATACAACAAAAAAGCAATGCACCAATACAAATTATTGTTCGCCACCGTATTCAGCATATTACTGAGTAATAGTGCATCAGCACAAATATCAGCCAAGGCTGACCGCATAGATTCAACAAAATACACAACCAACGGCATTGCTGACGACCCCATCTACATCTACTACTCCGACCCACGAGGATTCAAAACCACAGGCACTTTGGCAGCCGCCATTCCCGATAGCACAAATCTGACTTTCACTTGGTACCGGTACAGCGAATATTCATCATCGTATAGTGTCAAACTTAAAACCGACAGCACTACAAATCAATCAGTTATAGAAGATTGCACCGAAGGCGGATACAAAGTTAGCATAACCAACAGTGCAAACACTTGGGACACAGCCTTATACGCATGGGTTTTTCAAAACGAATTTAACATCGGCCTAATAAGCGTGTACAACTCCACTTGCGAGCAAATGGAACTCCGCTCTACAATAAATTACGATGAAGAATTCATCTATCACGACCGCGTAAGCAACGAAAGACTAACCTATTACAACGGCAAAAAAAATCAACTTAAATACGAATGGGAATCGACACCCAAAGGCACATCAATACCATCAGTGCAAAACCCAAGTTTTGAAGCCCCAACCGAACCCACAATCTACCGGCTAACAGTAAGCAACTCATTTGGCGAATCGCGCACAAAAAAAATCGAGATTGAAGAAGGCGACCACAATGGCGACGGCAACATCTACCTAAAAGCCGTCCGCGCCAACTTTGTAGCACATCGCGCATATATACCTGCCAATGAAACCGATAGTTCAGGTCAAGCTCCGCTGACTGTCCATTTTTCCGACAGTTCAAAAAACGCAACCGAATGGTGCTGGTACTTCTACAAACAAATTGACAGGCGCAAATCGACAGCTGACTCACTGCTAATGGACACTGTTACAACGCAATTTTTAGTTGACTCAATAACCTACACAATGCCCAATTTCAAATACGGCTACGATGTGGCTTTGCGTGTAAAAGGGCCTGCATATATGCAAGATGGCATCGAAAAACAATGCACCGATAGACTTTTGAAAGAGGAATATATAAATGTCGATTCGTCGTTTATTGCAAAAAAGACCGACATTCCTAATGCCTTTACCCCTGACGGCGCCAATCCGAAATTTGTTTTTCAAGACGAATCAATGCCACGCTCAATTCGCTCATTCAAAGTGCGAATCTACAATCGTTGGGGACTTAAAGTTTACAGCTACGAAGACGACAACGGCAGTTGGGACGGCTGGGACGGCGAAACAATCGGCTTTGGCTCTGCTCCTGCAGGCGTTTACTACTACACAATTGTCGCCGAAGGCTGGAACAACGAAACCTTCCGCCGCAACGGATATGTACATTTGTTTAGAACAAAGTAAAAGAAATATAATGTTCCCAAATTTCGGACAGCAAGTTAAAACAAAAAAAAGTGCAATTCTGCTGTATGAAAGGAAAATGAAAATTTACGCCGGAATTTAAGACGAAGGTGGCGGGCGTTGGAAGCCGTCAGAGGTCAGAAGACCTTGGCCGAGTTGTCAAAACAGTACGAACTGACACCCAAGCAGATAAGTGACTGGGAAAAGGAGTTTCTGCCGAAAGCGGCCTTGGTGTTCACCAAGGAGACACCCGACTTGGCGAAGGACAAGGAGATACACGAACGGCACGCAAGAATCGGACAGTTGGACGTGATGGTGGACTTTCCAAAAAAAAAGAAAACTGCACCAAAGCCTTGATTACCAGACTCCTGATGAGATTCACATGAAAGCGCCATTAACAATGGGAAAAGTGTATTTTACTGAACAAAAATAGCAATTTGACTTTTCAAACCGAAGGGGACACACCGCAGCCTCATCACTGAAAAGTAATTATATTAAGAACAAAGAAAAACTGTCCAAAGAATCGGGTTCACTATATATAATCATCTGAAAACCAATTCAATATATGTTTTTGCCAAAATCACTTTTCAGCAAGCAAAAGGCTGGCAAAAACAACATTATTCCTATTAAAGAAAAAACCAAGCCTCCGATTGTGCCAACTGCCAACGGAAACCAAAAACCCTCTTTGCCACCGCACAAAAATGGTATAAAGCCCAATGCTGTAGATAAAACGGTGAGCGTTATTGGGATTATTTTTGCATTGTAGGCTTTCATATAGGTCTGCAATGCGGTGCCCCTCTTCACTTTTCGATACTCATTAACCACATAGATGCTTGCGTTGACCGTAATGCCACAAAGCAGTATCAGTGCCGCAAATCCACCTTGATCAAAATTTATGTTGAACAGATAGAATGATAAGAACAATCCGATGTATGATATTGGTATTGTGGCTGTTATCACTATTGGCAACCTGAGCGAGTTGAACAAAATTGAAGTGATGAACACAATTATCAGCACCACTAATGCCAAGAGCCAATATTGCGAACCGCTGCCGCTGCCCCAGTAAAATTCGTTTTGTTCGCCATTGATGCTGTAGCCAAGTGGCAGTTTGTTTTTTTGTGTGTCTATCACTTGTTTTAGCACTTTTTTACCCATTTTGCTTGAACCAATATAATCGTATTGCAGGCAAAGCCGATATTGCTGATTTTCCTTATCGATGCGCTGTGGCGCTTGTGTTTTTATAAATGTGCACAATTCGCCAATTTTGTATTTGCGCCCATTACATTCAAAAGGTTTGTTCATCATATCCCATACAACATATTGATTGTACTGGTCTGATGTCAGTATTACCGCTTCTTGCTTGTTGCCGTTCCACACCATTCCGATATTGTTGCTGCCACGCGCGCTGACACTGAGAGCGTCAAAAAACTGCCCGGCGCTGATACCGTGCTGAGCCATAAGTTCTTTATCCGGCTCAAGTCTGAATTCGGTATAATCGGTTTTCTGATAAGTAAATTCCGAGTTTATCTCAACATCTTTAATCCGCTTATAGGTAAGCAGATGCGCTTTAATGCTATCGGCACACTCGCGAAGTTTTTCGTAGTTGTAGCCCAGCAATTTTATCCAATAGTTTCCGGCCGATTCGTACACGCTGTTGCTGAATCCGTTATCGGGCAAGCCATAAACGCTCCAACTGCCGCCACCCAATTGCAAAGCCTTGGTTATCAGACTCGATTTTAGCATATACGGAAACGATGAACCCCGCGCTTCGGGAGTAAAATATATGCTGATGAGCGCTTGCTGCGAGTTGAAAATCTTAGTTTGAAATTGACGCACTTCGGCAAATGCGCTTATGTAGCTTTCCATTTTCTGCACAAGCTCGTTCATCTGAGCAAGAGTGCTGCCGTATGGCAACGATGCCGATACTTGCAACACCAATTCTTCGCTATGGCTCCAATAACTGCCCTGATACACCTTCTCAGAAAAGAGGCGCAGTGTGCCACCAAAAACGACATCAGTTATCGGGCGAATCTTTTGCTGATAAATTTCCGTTCCGAAAGTATGGTTGTATATTTTTGCCATAAGTGTTTCTTTTTCAATCTTTTTAGGCATAATATAAAAGGGCAGGCCAAAACTAAGTATCAGAACAGCCATAACCCAACGCCGATGGCGTACCGAAAAACGCACGTACTTCACATAAAACATGTTAAACTTAGCTGCAATACGTAATCTGAGCCGTTGACGCTTCTCCCCTTCGCTGTTTTGCTGCAACTTCAGCAAAGCTGGCACAAGCCATAGGGCAGTGCATACTGATAACGCCAAATTTACAATCGTAACTATCGAAAAATCAATCAGATTAAGCTTTAGTTTGTCGTCAAGGAAGAACACTATACTTAATGCGGCAATGGTAGTTAAAGTGGCGGCTAATATGGGCAGAATAGCCGACAAATTGTGGTGTCGCCGCCAATGGTCAACCATAACTATAGTGTTATCAATCATTAGGTTGAGCGATATTGTGATACCTGCAAGCGAATATAAATGCAACTCAACACCAAGCAAGTAGTAGGCAATAAAGGCGACGGCCAGATTGCATGTCAGACTGACGGTTACAACTACCACATATCGCCAACTAAATGTTGTGATGAACACGAAAAGCAGCAGTATGACCATTGTTAGGCTGGTTCGGAATGCTATTTTGCTGATTTCAGCATTTATATATTCCGACGCGTCGTAACATTTATGCAGTTCGTAGCCTATTGGTAATTGTTGCCGCAACTTGCCTATGCGCCGCACTATCTGCTGTCGCAATTTTACTTGATTGGCGTTGGCGGTTGCGGTAAAAGCTAAATAGACGGAATTCAGTCCGTTTATGCGGTAGT
>CALBPW010000462.1 GCA_937899145.1 uncultured Bacteroidota bacterium | reverse complement strand
GTACAACAGCAATTTTAGGCTCTGTTTCAGCCACTTCTTGCCCTAAGATTGCACCAATCTTTTTCATTGTTTCCGCCGACGATACCGGACATTTCATTCCGCTAATGTCGGGAGCCGCTACAATGGCACTCGCAAAACCACGACAGCCCGGATAGCCGCAGCCACCGCAGTTTGCGCCCGGTAGCAAGGCAACCACTTCGTCAATGCGTGGGTCTTCTTGTACCTTGAATTTTTGGGCAACAATGTATAGGACGGCAGCCAAAACCAATCCTAACACACCCAATGCAATTACGCTGTACAAAATAATCTCCATAAAATTAAATAGTTATAGTTTGATTTTGAATATGAATTTCCGTTTGAAATGGTCGCGTAGTGCGTAAAGTAACAAGTAGTAGGGTACTAAAACAAGCAGAGCGAAAATGCCCGCTCGGCTTTCGCTCATACCTATTTCAATATTGATAATTAGTGTTGCTATCACCATCAGCATCGGACACAAATATCCCCAAAATAGAGCCTTAAAGGCTAATTGTTTTTCGCCATAAACGGTAACGCTTTGGCCTAATGTGTAGCTGTTTCCGTCGGGTGCAACGGTAACGTGTTTTATGGCTTTGTCCGATGAATGGCAGATGTCTTTTGAATGGCAGGCGCTACATGCTGATTTACAATCGATACGGATTGTAATCGCATTGTTTGCAATTTGTTCAATTATGCCTTTTTGTGAAAAAGTTGCCTCCGCCATCTGCTACGTGTTTTACGTAGTACAAAAGTAGTGTCTTTGGCGTTTTATCAAATAATTTTTAGCAATTTTATAGCATAAATTTTAAAAAACACGATTGGTAGAAGTAGAGTTTTATTCAATTCGATTGTCATTATGATGTAAGTGTTATTTTTTGATAATTGTAAAAATTGTTGATTATGAAAAAGTTGTCATTGTTTATCTTGGCGTTTGCCTTTGTGCAGAGTGCAAATGCTCAGTTTGAAACAAAGCGGCACGAAGTGGCTTTGGGTTATGGTGTTGTTACTATCGGCCAGATGCTTGATGTCTTTTCTGATGTGGCTGGCGATGTGTTTACATTGGGTAATGTAACAACTGAGAATCGCGAATTTACGGGTGCCGTTAGCTTGCAATATGCTTTTCAGCCTGTTCGTTGGTTTGGCGTTGGGGCGGTTGCTTGTTTCGACCGCTCTACTGCTGATGTTTATCAAAAAGAAGTACAAGTAGGAACTACTGAAACTAATTATTTTACAATAATGCCGACTGCGAAGTTTAATTGGTTCGACTTTAAGATTGTTGGTATGTATTCAAAATTTGGTTTGGGCTATACCATTCGTTCTACTGAGGGCGTCGACTTTCGCGAAAATACAACAAATTCAAATACTGATGGTATGGTTGCTTTCCAGATTTCGCCTGTTTGTCTGCAAGTAGGAACACCAACAATCCGCGCATTCGCCGAGTTTGGTTTAGGTAGCCAAGGTGTTATGAATGTGGGAGTTAAGTATAGATTTTGAGATGTGGAAATGTTAGAGGAAAAAGGTTAGGAATTTTCAGATTACTGTCAGCGTAGAAGTTGGTTGTTATCACTTTTCGTTGTTAGCCTTTTTCTTTCCTATAATTGTCAGATACACAAGGCCGACGGCTCCAAGTATTAGGCAAAGTCCATTATTGGCAGTGTGTTCGATAAGGGCAAAAATCTTGCCATCGTCTAAAGCGATGCCGTATAGGGCAAGTGTCTCATAAACCATAAAGTGCCAAGGACCAATGCCTCCTTGCACGGGCGCAAGCATTGCAAGGCTACCCATTGTAAAGACGGTTATGGCAGTGCCTAAAGTTACTGATTGTGTTGGAACAAAACATTTGAATGCAGTAACAAGTACTAAAAAGTAAGCAATGTAAATTACCACCGAGTGAATAATGAAAAGTATTGGTTTGTCGAGTTTTACAATCGTTTTAATGCCTTCCCAAAATTTCTCTAATAGGCCAATTATAGGTTGCATAAGCCGCATTTGCGCAAGGCGTAACCGGAACTTCCAGATAATCACTATTGCTGATATTCCTAAAACACCGCAAATAATCCAAAACCAAGGCGAAAACAAAAAATTAATTTTGTCAAGCATTCCTTCGTGTCCGGGAATGGCGAAGAATGTTTTTAGAAAATCGAGTTGAAAAAGAACTACAACGGCAAGCAAAATAAACATTAGCAGTGTGTCGATGGTGCGCTCAACAACCACAGTGCCAAACAAAACGGCAAATGGGACACCTTCAGTGCGCGAAAGGGCAGTGCAGCGCACAATTTCGCCTCCGCGTGGTATTATCAGATTTGTAAAATACATCGATAATACCGAACAAAAAGTGCGGAATGAATTTGATTTGTACCCGGCGGCGTTAATCAGCATATCCCAGCGTGCTGCCCGGAAAACATGGCTCGATAGTTCAATCATCAGCGATAGCCCAAGCCACCACCAATTGAGATTCCAAATTTGAGCTTTAAGTGTTTGAATATCAATTTCTTTATAAATGTAGTAGAAAATGGCGACACCTATGGCTAAAAAAAGTAAGTATTTGAGTATGTTGATGAGTTTTTTCACTTCAGTTTATTTTAGGCGCAAATATATTCTTTATTTGTATCATTCAATTGTCGGCATAAGCCAATAAAATTTTAGTTTTGTGTCAACTTTTAAGCACATGACAAAGTGGATTTTTGATCGGGTGGTTTCGTTTATAGCGATTATTGTTTTATTGCCTATTTACTTGATTATCGCAATTGTTTTGCTGATAGCCAATGGCCGGCCAGTGTTTTTCCGTCAAGAGCGGATTGGCCAATGGGGAGAAATGTTTGTTATGTTGAAATTTCGCACAATGGTGGGTGAGGAGGAAAATTCAGTATCGGTTTTGGATAGTGGTCGCATTACGAAGGTTGGGAAATTTCTGCGCCGCACAAAACTTGATGAGTTGCCCGAACTTTGGAACATACTTATTGCCGATATGAGTTTTGTCGGTCCGCGCCCTGATGTGCCCGGCTATGCCGACCAACTTGTTGGCGGTGACCGCGTGATTCTGAGACTAAAACCCGGACTTACGGGCGTTGCCTCGCTTAAATACCGGAATGAGGACGAAATACTCAGCCAACAGCCTAATCCGCAGGAATATAACGAT
>CALBPW010000461.1 GCA_937899145.1 uncultured Bacteroidota bacterium | reverse complement strand
AGAGCAACGCATTCGTAATGCGTGGGTCGCCGGTTCGAGTCCGGCTATCGGCTCAAGTAAAGCTGCCTTGTTTGGGGGTGGCTTTTTTTATTTAGGAGTTAGGAATTAGGAGCTAATTAATGATTAGAATTTGTAATTTGATTTTATCGAACTCCAATAATTTTATGTATTTGTAGCGATAATCTCCATTCGGGGTGGTTGAGGCAATATTCAACAGCTTGTGCTGTTATTTTTTTGTTTTCTTCATAATCGCCAACATCGCAAGGTTGGAGAAAGCGTTTTTCGGCATTGATATTGTTGTATAGGCTCATATCATTTTTGCCGTTGAAAATCACTTTCAACTCGTTGCAGTGGTCGATTTTGAGTTCTGCATTCCGTGTAAATTCAAATTTTGGCGATAGTGTAATGTAGTCGATGCCGCCATTAATTTTGCAAGTGCCATTAGTTTCGATGGCTATAATTTTGCCGAGTTTGTGGATTTTGTTAATAAGCTGATTGTCAATAAATAACGAAGGTTCGCCACCTGTCAGAATTACTAATTCTGCATGGTATTTTGCAATTTCCGCAGCTATCTCATCATCGGTCATCAGCTTGCCATTTTCGTGGGTGGTGTCGCAAAAAGGGCATTTCAAATTGCAACCGCTAAAGCGCACAAAAATGGCAGGAGTGCCTGCTTTTCCGCCTTCGCCTTGAATTGAGTAAAATATTTCGTTAATCTTTTTCATATATAGCGATGTTCCCTTCCGACTCTTGGACCGATGCCTTGTAGCAATGCGGAATCTGCTCAACGACCCAATGCGCAATATTTTCGGCGGTGGGGTTGAAGGGTAATACCTCGTTCAGATTTTTATGGTCGAGTTTGTCGTGAATGGCTTGTTTGATGAGCGAAAAATCGCAAACCATTCCATCGCTATTTAGCTCTTTTGCTTTGCAATAGATGGTTATTATCCAATTGTGTCCGTGCAAATTCTCGCATTTACTTCGGTATGGCAATTTTAATTGATGACTGCCTGATACCTCTATCCGTTTTGATACGTAATACATAATTTTATTTTTTTAGATGACTGACCGCCGGCTATGGTTGTTTGACTTCAAAACAAAGATAATTTTTTCTCTAATTTTCTCCGCCAGTTATCGGTGCAATTCTCTTAACCCATTAATAATCTTGTTGATGCCGTCTTCCATCAAAGAGCGGCGCGTTGCAATATTGATGCGCAGAAAACCTTCGCCAGCTGTTTCGCCGTATAGAGTGCCGTGTGTGATGAAGATATTTTTTGTTTTGAATATGTGGTCAGCCGCTTCTTTTGCGGTTTTTCCTGTCGATTTTATGTTAAGCCAAAGCAGATAAGTTCCTTCTAATGTTGTAACGCTACATTCGGGCAATCCGGTTTCAAACATTTGTTTTGTTACTAAATAATTATTGTAAATATAATTGTTTAGTTCTTTTAGCCATTGCTCACCCTCGGCGGTGTAGGCTGCTTGTAGTGCTATTACGCCAAAAGGATTAACATCACAAACTTCATTAATGTTAATTGCTCGGTCGATTTTAGCGCGAGTGTTTTCGTCTTTTACAACAATGTTTGCGATTTGCAAACCTGCAATGTTAAACGCTTTACTTGGCGATATGCAAACTGCGCAGTTGTTAGCAAAAGTATCTGATATTGAGGTAAATGGCGTGTATTTGATTTCGTTTTCGCCTATAATTTCAGCAGCTTTTTTGCTGCGGATAGTTGGCATTACAAATTCGCAATGAATTTCGTCGCTTATGATAAATACGTTGTGTTTTATGCAGATTTCGCCCATGCGAGTTAATTCAGCTTTTGTCCATACGCGCCCCGTTGGATTGTGAGGGTTGCATAGCAGGAAGATTTTGACTTTTGGGTCGCTGCATTGTTGCTCAAAATTGTCCCAATCGATGGTGTATAAATGCTCAATTGCGCCATTTGCTGATTTTACTTCGTTGTAAATGAGTTTGTTTTCAGCAATTTGGCAATTGTTGTTTCTGATACTTGAGAAGAAGCAATTGTAGACGGGCGTTTGAATCAGCACTTTGTCGCCAGCGGTGGTCATAGCTTTGATAATTGCGGAAACAGCTGGCACAACGCCACTTGTGTAGATGAGATGGTTGCGACTTATCTTCCAATTATGCCTATATTGAAACCACCAAATGTTTGATTCATAATATGTTTCTGGTACAAGCGTATAACCAAAACAGCCATGTTCCATGCGCTTTTTCAAGGCTTGCATTATGCAAGGTGCGGTTTCAAAATCCATATCGGCAACCCACATTGGAATGGTGCCGGCATTGCCAAACTCGTCCCATTTTATGCAGTTTGTGCCACGGCGTTTTATTTCCTTGTCAAAGTTCATAATTGTTCGGTTGCTGAATTGGTGTTCTGATGGCTATTTGGATTAGGCGTTAGGCATTCTGTTTTCAACTGTCGGCTTTACTCATTACATTTTTACTTCACCAATTGCATGTGTTCAATATCAGTGTTTTTTTCGCAGTAGCAGCATTTTAATGTTATCTTGCTGTCGTTTATGACATGAAATTTTGTAGGTATCGCCTCGTGGTTAGTTATACACTTGGGATTCATACATTTAACTATGCCGTTTATTTGCTCTGGAACGTTTACAAGGCGTTTTTCAACCACCTCATAATTCTTGATTATGTTAAGTTTGGCGTTTGGTGCAACTAATGCGATTTTGTCGAGTTCAATATCCTCAAAAAATCTCTCTGAAATTTTGATAATAGCCTTTTTCCCGATTTTTGCACTTGGTGGCGGAATAAGTTATATGTTCGAATACGGATTTGGATATATACTTGCTTTTATTCCCGCTGTATTTTTCGGCGGAACTCTATTGAAAGCACGCTCTGATTTCTTAAGCATATTATGTATTTCAGCCGTTGGCGTTGTAACTATCCATGTCTTGGGAATCTTGTATATGCTTTTTGTTGCGACGTTGCGACACGCACCGATGGACTTGGTTTGGGGATGGATTATATCGCAGAGCGGAGTCCAGATGCTGTATGATATTTTCTTTACAATTATTGCAATCTATTTGGGTCGTCTGA
>CALBPW010000460.1 GCA_937899145.1 uncultured Bacteroidota bacterium | reverse complement strand
GTAAACGATGTCTATTCATATTTAGCTAAAAATAGCTCCGCTGAGGCTTCCGTATCGCAATATTACAAAGAACACAATCCCTTTGTTGCTACACAAGATAAACGCGAGTATACAGTTCAAGTTGAAATCCGTTCTATTGTCCGTTCAGGCGGTAATGATAAGTCTTGGCAAGTCTTATGGACAGAAGAAAAAATAGATCAAGGCACAATTATTGAGAGTACTGAATGGCGCGCTATTGTTTCAGTTGCAATTTCGCCCGTTCGAGAACTCGATGAAGTTATCAAAAATCCGCTTGGTATCTATATCACTGAAATTAATATGGCGCAAGATATTAACATTCAAAATCAACAATCTTAACGAGGTATTTACTATGAAAAAATTTTTTGTAATTTTGTTTTTATTAGTTTGTTCAAGTTCAGCTTTTGCCGTAACTCCCGGATATAATTCTGAAACAGGCGAGATTATTCTTCCGTCCGAAGTCGCTTTGTATGAAAATAATTCCTCAACGCAGAATGATTTATCTGAAATTCAAGCCGCTGAAGCCCGATATAAAGCCTTGCAGGAAGCGGCAGAAGAAACAGCTAATATTAATCTTTGGGAAAAATTAGACAAAGAAATGAAACTCCGCCGCTATGACGAATTAGTATTCGCGATGAGAAAAAATTTCGATGAAGCTAAGGCAGCTACTAATCCTTTCATTGGTGAACAAGGCTATGTGATTTATCCTTACGGTGAAGTTATCCCGATTATAACTTGTCGGCCTATGAGAATGACTGATGTAGCACTCGAACCCGGCGAATCTATTATGGGCATTCACGCCGGCGACTCTGTGCGTTGGATGTTTGCTCCGTCTCAATCTATGAAAAACGGCCTTGCAGTTTCTCATATCGTTGTAAAACCGTCTGAGCCGGGTATTTCTACAAATTTGCTCATTCATACTGATAAACGAAGTTATAATCTTGATTTTACTGCAACAGAAAGTTCGCAATATATTCGAGGATTGGCGTTTTCGTATCAAACTAACGATTTAACTTCAATTTTTGTAAAAAGTCAGCCGGATAATTCTAAAAAATCGCTTGAAGACGAATTACAGCTTGGCATTGATGGCGTAAATTTCGACAGCCTCTACACTCGTTACACTATTATTGATAAAAACAAGGTTGACTGGAAGCCTGACGCTGTTTTTGATGACGGAAATAAAACTTACATTCGTATGCCTCAAAGATTTAGTGAAACTCCGGCTTTTTATGTTAATCTCGATAAAAAAGAAACGCTCTCTAACTTCCGCGTTAAAGGTCGTTACTACATTGTAGACCGTTTATTTGACCGCGCTTATCTCAAAATCGGCAATAAAAGAGTTGCTATCGTCCGCGATGAAAAATTAACTGATACAAATATTAAAGAGAGTAAAAACGAAAGGCGGAATAGTAAATGACTGCAATAAGTCCTGACCGCTTCGAGCCTTCAGCGCAACAAAAAGCTAAACAAGGTAAATCTGCCTCGAAAAGAATTGCAATTTTTGTATTTATCGGAGCTGGGATAATTTTCACGCTTGTTGCTTTATCAATACTTAATGCAGGGCAAAAATTTAACGGCAGTAACGCACCAATGAATTTATTTGAGGCTTCTACAGGTGCGCAATCAATTTCTTTGCCTCGACCTAAACCTCCAGAGCCTGAGCCAATGCTGACTCCGCCTACTCCAACGCCTCAGCCTAAAAAAGTCCGTCCGGCTTATGTTCCTATGCCTCGTGTTTCTGATTTAAGGAAACAAAAACAGGAAAAACGGCTTATTGCCGCCAATGCCCCGACATCTATTCAGGCTTTTCGAGATAACACTAATAGCTGTGCTAATTCACAAACTTCTGCAAATTCCGACACACTCGCAGAAGTTTCGAGGCTTTTGTCTAATGCTCCTGTAAATACGGCGCAAACTATGGACGGAACGCCTTTTATGCCGCAACAAAGCAATAACTCCGACCCTAACGGCTGGAACAGAAAAGACGCTTTTACTAAACAAGAACTGCCGGAACAATACTCAAAATATAGTGTAATTTCTCCTCAAAGTCTTTTTGAATTAAAGTCGGGAACTTTGTTGCCGTGCGTTTTAATCTCCGGCCTTAATTCAGATTTACCCGGCAACATGATTGCACAAATTTCTGAAAATGTTTGGGATACTGCAACAGGAAAATATTTGTTAATTCCGCGAGGCTCACGAGTTATCGGGACTTACGATAATCAAATTTCTTACGGTCAAAGCCGTGTTCTTGTAATGTGGAGCAGATTAATTTTTCCCGATGGTTCAAGTCTCGTTCTTGACAACTTAAAGGGCGCGGATCAATCAGGTTATTCCGGCTTCAAAGGTGCTGTAAACCGTCATTGGGGTTCAATAATTTCGTCTGCTTTATTGGTGTCTTTGCTGGGTGCTGGCGTTGAACTTGCCGCGCCTACTAATAATGACAGACGCGATACTAACGACCCGCGCTCAATTCTTGCTGAAAATGCCGCGTCCGCTGTTGCAGAAGCAATTTCTCAAATAATACAACGTGAAGCTAACCGTCAGCCTACTATCAAGATTAAGCCCGGTTATCGTTTCATGATTTTTGTACAACATGACATTATTTTTCCGCGTGTTTGGAAAAATTAAAGAAAGGAGATAAAAATATGCGCTTATTTATTGCTGAAAAGCCAAGTCTTGCACGCTCTATAGCCGCTGTTTTATCAAAGCCGCAAGAAAATAACAAACTCTTTATAAAAGCCGACGATGATATTGTAGCTTGGGCGGCTGGTCATCTGCTCGAGCAGGCTATGCCCGAAGTTTACGACATAAAATACAAAAGTTGGAACAAAGAATATTTGCCGTTTATTCCAGATGTTTGGAAAATGCTTCCTAAAAAGGATAAAGGTTGCAAGGAATTACTCGAAAATATCCAAAAATTATTGAAGCAGGCTGATGTTGTTGTCCATGCCGGAGATTGCGACAGAGAGGGACAATTAGTAATTGATGAGATTTTAGAATACTGCAAATATACTGGTACAGTTATGCGTATTCTTATCAATGACACAAATTCCGAAGCCGTCAGAAAAGCTCTCGATAATCTCAGACCTAATTCTGATTTTCAGGGCGACCATGATGCTGCTGTTGCCCGTAGTCGTGCAGACTATTTGCACGGAATAAACTTAACTCGACTTTATACAAAATTAGCTGAGATAAACGGCTACAGCGGTAAACCTCTTAAAATTGGCAGAGTTAAAACTCCTGTTACTGCCCTTGTTGTAAGGCGTGATGAAGAAATTAACTCGTTTACTTCAAAGCCTTTTTGGGTTATTCAAGCTGATATTGACGTGAAAAGCGGAACGTTCAAAACCGTATGGAAGCCTAAAGATGAGCAGAACGGTCTTGACGAAGAAAAAAGGCTTGTCGATAAAGCTGTTGCAGAAACTCTCGCAAACAAATTAACAGGAAAATCCGCAACAATTACAAAATACGAGAGTAAAAAGCAGTCTTCAAAGCCTCCCGTCGGCTATTCACTTCCGAAATTACAGATGATTGTATCTAAAAAATATGACATCTCTCCGGCTAAAACTTTGGAAATTTGTCAAAAACTCTATGAGCAGGGAATTTTAACTTATCCGCGCTCCGACTGTGAATTTCTGCCTGAAAATCTCATACCCCGCATTGCCCATTTGGCGGCGCAGAGTAGGGTTAAGCAACAGTCTCTCAATGGCTGCGGCTAACGACTCGGCATTCTGACGCTCGCAGATTATGCCGTTCACACCATCTTGAACCACATCGGGTATGCCGCCCTCGTTGGTGGTTACTATCGGCAGCTGGTATTGCATGGCTTCGAGCAACACCAATGGGAAACATTCGTTGTGATAATATGTAGGGAAAACAAAAATATCGGCATCCTTGAAAAAACGCTCTTTGTCCGAACCGTACTTGCGACCATTGTAAATGACACAATTGCCCAAACCACGATGGTTAACATCAGTGTTGAACATATCGCTATCAATTTCCGCTGTTTCCCCTCCCACAAAATCACAAACGAACCCAACTCCTTTATCTTTCAAGATTTTGCATGCATCAAGCAGCACACACACGCCTTTTGTGATTATCAGATTCGACAGAAACAACAGATGCGGAACTTCATTGTTCCGGACAATAGTCTCCGAGTTGGTCTGCGGAATGCCATTAGGACAAATTATCACTTGCTTTTTTTTTACAACTCGTTCAATATCGGGATAGAGATACCATGATAGCAGAATCACTTTTGCATTGCGGTAAACCAATGGCAACAGCCAACAGTACGGCCGCCTTTCCATATAAGCTGACATTCCTTTGTTGTGCTGATGTATGACAATCTTTCGGCGGAACAATTTGCATAGCAACACAAACGGCGCATCCTTCAGAAATCCGCCTCCATGACAGGTTATAGCCAAATAGCAAAGGGCATAGCGGTGAATGAGCAGTTTCCAAAACGTGCCGAATAGCGATGATAGAAACCGCAATATTTTTATCGGATTCCGCCGCCCTATTTCGCCCATACTGCGCGATGTGGAAAGGTTTACCCAATCGCAACGGAACGAATCGCCAATCAACTTGCTATCTTTGATTTGCTGGCTCACTATGGCTGAGCCGTGGATTGGCGGGGGAAGGGGGGCTATGAAAAGGATGCGTGGAATGTGTTTTTTCATTCTAAATTGGAAAACGCTTGAAACTACTATCTCTCAACAACTTCCAATTCAACCTCGTGCCTGCATTCAGCTTTATTATAGTTGATACCTACCAAAATGATTTTATTCGAAAACCTTTGCAGGCATGTGGGGTAATTTTTGCGGTGGATTTGGTCGATAGCGCTTTCGGTCGATTTGTTATATTTGAGTTCGACAACAACGGCCGGGCGCGGCGAACGTGGCAACGGAACAAACACCATATCGGCAAAGCCTCGACCAGCGGGCATCTCGCGGTAAATCTTGTAGTAGGCGCGTGCGGCGTAATAGGCAAGGTTGATTGCGCAAGCCATCGAGTTCTCATCGTTGATTTTCAAAATTGACGATGATTCGGGTCGAAACTCGTCGAACGCTGCCGCTATCTTGGCGGCTTTCAGCTCTATGGTGTCGTTGATAAGGTCGAACGAACGGCCCACTGCCTGCGACACTTCTTTCCAATCTGCAAATCTGACTGTGTTTTTAAACTCGCCTTCAACCTCTGTATTTGGTATCATTACACGCTGTGTTTCAGGGTTATACGATAAATATCCTAAATGAACCAACAATGTCAGTACATCATCGCAGTTTTCAACGTTTTTCATATCGTTGCGAAAACTTGTAACCTCAACAGGAACGGCCTCGCCATTCATCATCTCAATGATTCGGGTGCGGACATTGTCGGCATCGATATGAATGTAATGCTCTATGGCTGTGAACGATGCTGTTTTCGACCAATAGCTTATGTAATTTCGTTTCAAGATCGACATCATAACCGAATTGGGATTGAACATCGATTTTTGGTCGCCAATGATATAGCCGTCGTAGGCGTGGGTCATCAGGTCTAAGTTCATATTGTTCTCTACGCAAAGCTGCTCAACCTCTTGCTTTGTAAAGCCATAATATTGGGCTGTTACGCCAGGGTCGATTACGCTATACTCTGTGAAATTGTTCAGTGCCGATTGTGTTTCGGTTTTTATAATCGGCAGAATGCCTGTCATATAAACCAACAGGAATGTTTTTCCCGCAGAGTTCGACTTAAACATTGATCGTAGAAAATTGACATACTCATCTTGCACATCCTTCTCGACATCACGAATGAGCATATCCCATTCATCGATTATCAGAATGAAGCGGTCGTTAGTCTTTTTGTTGATTTCGACAAGGGCATTACTGAAAAATTGTTGTTCCTGCAGAAACGGATACGACTCTTTCAAATCGGCGCACAGCCGTTGCTGCGCTACCCGCAGACGCTCGTACTTGTCAATTTCGGCAAAGCGATTCCAATCGATATAAATGGTTGGGTATTTGTTCAAATGTTGCTCGAAATCGGGCGATTGTGTGATTTCGAGACCGCTGAATAGTTGGCGTGAGTCGGACGAGCGGTCGTAGTAGGCATAGGCCATTTTGGCAGCTACTGACTTGCCAAACCGCCGTGGGCGCGACACGCAGATAAATCGGTTTTCAGAGTCGATATTTTTGTTCAGCACGTTCAGCAAGCCCGATTTGTCGACAAAATTGCTCTTTCTAACGCTTTGAAAATCCCAATTCCCGTAATCAATAAATTCGCTCATAGTATATTGCGTATATGGTAAGCACGATTTTACAAAAATAGTCAATACAATGTTTTAGACAGCTTTTGTGAGTGATTTTATAAAATGATTAGTTCGCTATCTTTGATTTGCTGGCTCACCATGGCAGAGCCGTGGACTGGCGGGAGAAAGGGGGTGATGAAGAGAATGTGCGGGCAATTTTTCGTTCATATCACTTTTAATTTGTACAGCATATTCATAACCTTGCTGTATAACCTGATTAAAATTGAGTGATACTTCATCGCACTTCTCCACAACATTGAATTAACAGCAACCGACTCTGGCATATTAAATGATTTGTTGTCGCTATCGTCAAATACGAACTTGAAACGATTATATCTTGTACAGTTTGTTCCGTTTCCATCGAACCCCTCATTATCGATTTTGCTAATTATTGGGAACAACGAAACTGTATTATTGATAAACTGGTTATAGCAAAACCTTATTGCCCAGGACTGATTGCGGCTATCTCTCCAATCTTGCAACATTCCAAAACAATCGCTTCCTCCCCAATGGTTGAATGCTTTTTTGCTGCGTTTAACCGATTCCCAATCGTCTAATTCCCAATCGCAAGAATTCCACCTGTCTTTCCATGTTGCCCACCCCCAGGAACTACTGCGAGAACAGAAATAAGAATCATATTCGTAACATTCTGGAACTCGCACCTTATTGCTATACCCACAAATTGAAAAAACTTCTTGTTTATCTTCATATCTATTGAGACCCGCATTCATATATGCTAAAAAATTGCTGCTGGCAACCAAATCGTCTTCAACAACAATGGCTCTTCCATAACGATTTATTACATCAGAAACACCAGCAATAATTGATGCACCTAACCCTTTATTTGTTTCCGAGGAATATATTTCAAGTGATTTAAAGCCCGTTATGCTTTTGACAAATTCCCTTACTGACGCAACTTTATCTCTATCGTTAGGATTGTTAGATCGCGGACCATCAACATACACAATCAATTCGCTATCAGCAGATTCTGTGTTTTTTAGCAATGATGCCACACAAGCTTGTAGCGGATTCAATCTGTTAAAGGCAAAAAGTATTATTGGCGCATACATGAATATATATTTTAAATCAAAGTCATTTTATAATTTTTCCGAACCTAATTTTATATGGTAACAAATTGTATATGCCAGAATTAGCATAATAAAGCATAAGCCGTTTCAATCCTTTTCTGTCGTAATCAAAGATTAAATCTTTAACAATATCCGACGGTTTATGGATACTAACATCTTCAACAATATCAGACATTTTCATAAAATTTTTTCTTGCTGATAGGTTTTCCACAGCATAATTACGTGCATTCTTTTTCATCTGTCGGACCTTATCAGTGTTCTTCGAATAGTTCATCATTATCTCTGCTAGATTATTCACATTACATCTGCATTGCGGCCAATAATAACCATCGCTCCGAGAATATAATCTGTCAATAGATATTAAGCTCCCAAAATCCGACTGCACGAATTCATTCATAGGTGGATTATCAGACACAATGCAAGCAAGACCAGAAGAAATAGCCTCCGGTACAGTCAATCCTATTCCGTCTAATCTGGAAGGATAAACGTACACATCAGCCTTAGTATATAATCCTGGTGCCGAAATTGTTTTTTCTACAATTTCCAATATGCCTTTATCCTGTAGATTCTGAATGGTACCAGCCAAATCTGGCAAATATTTTTTTAACGGTTTTTGTGAGTGTATTAACGCTTTTATATTTGATGCAGAATCACAAAGCGCTAAAGCTTTAATAAAGGTATCTGTGCCTTTCCTCTCCGGACTCATACCTGCAGAATTAAAAAAAACAACTTTCCCTTCTTCCACAAGACTCCCTTTATCGTCATTAGGACAATATAAATCCGTGTCAGTTCCCCAAGGAAGATGGTAAACTGTATCAAATATATCAAATGCAGAACAATGTCTTTTTGTGTTACATATTAAAGCATCGTAAGCGCCAAACATCGGAATTGTTGCCTCTGTGTAGTAATCAATATATGCCATACTCTTAACACCAAGTTCTTTACACCACAAAACGGGCTCAAAAAACGTTTGTTCGTTAAACAATACTGCTTCAATTGAGTTTTTATGAATCCACTTAGCAAACTCCTTTTTGTTTACGTAAGTTCTATAATAACGAGGCTCGTGTTTACTCCAATGTACATTTGAATTATCCCAATTAGGGTTGCCTTTAGCATGCATCTCTCCACCGCGAGCAAAAATAAAAACTCTATGCCGCACACTCAAAGCTTCTTCAAACTGCTTTGACACATACGCCGCACCTCTCTCATACCAATATGTTACTATCCCAATATTCATATTATTCTATTTTTTACAAGCCTCCGAAGTATAGAATAAAAATAACCTAAATATCCCCAAAAAGATATTCCATTCACTCTACAGCCTTTCCCTTCTTTGTCAAGAAATACTAAATCCCAATATTTTCTCCAAATATCCACTTTGGATTTAAATGTTATTTCTTCAGGTTTGGCGCAAGGCAATATATCATTG
>CALBPW010000459.1 GCA_937899145.1 uncultured Bacteroidota bacterium | reverse complement strand
TTATGCGATAAAAGTAATCTTTTTTATTTTCTATAGTATAAGTTTAGTGTTATTTCTGGAATAAATCCATAAAACGTTTTAACCAGTCGTAATACAGAGCCACATAGAAGAATGCTGTCATCAGCCATACAACCCACATATTGAACCAGAAAGTGTCAAAATTGTGTCCCAAGAATTGTTTTGTCGGTGCAAAAAATTGAGCCCGATAATCGAAAATATTACTTACCCATGGCTTTTCGAAAATTGGATCAATTTGTTGGATTAAATGGTCTTTGTACGATTTTATCTTGTTCTTTTCGTATATGTTTTTAACAATATCGGCTGTCGCCTCGTTGTGATATTCTTGACGAAAACGTTGATACGAACCGGGATTTTTGCTATCCCAATAGTTGATGATTGTTTCTTTACGGTTGCTTGCATCGGTAAACATATCGGTATAGTATCTGTCAAGTTTGCTCAGATATTCTTTGGTTTCCATACCGATAACCGGCGTAAAACGTTCAACAGTCAAATCATCAATATAGTTAAATTCGATGCCTGGCACACGATGCATTTCTTTCGACAATTCGTTTTTCAAAAGCGCCATCTTCCACTTGTAATCTTCAATATCGCTTTTCTCTTGTAAATCTTTAATATCTATTGAAGAACAATAGTCAACGCGTTCTTTTAATGCGGGCAGATAATAGACATTCTTAAAATCTGACTCGCTTATGGCTTGCTCAAGCGAATAAAAGTTCTTTTCAAACTTGTTGTCTTTAAACTGACGGACAACCAAGCCTTCGTAAACCCAACGGGTAGCTATAAATTCACATACAGGCGGCACTCCTTCAATACTACCAATGGCACGATTCAACTTATCGAAACTGAACATCGCACCACCCAATGCCATCTGCGGTATCATAACCAGCGGTATCATAATATATATGGTAACAGCCGAGTTAAACGCTGACGACAGATTCAAGCCAACCATATTTGAGAATGTGGCGATAGTAAACATCGCCCACCAATACTCAAACCATAGGCCTTTAACTCCTAATATCAAGTTAGCAACTAATACAAAAAGTACAGATTGTATGGCAGATATAATGAACAAAACTGTGATTTTTGCCACTAAATATGTTGAGCGACTTAGGTTTAGGAATTTTTCGCGTTTCAGAATTTTCTGGTCTTTAAATATTTCTTCACCGCTACACATCAACCCAAGGAACATTGCGACAATCAGACTCATGAAAATGTAAATTGGGATATTTGCATTTTCGCGGAAGATATAAATGTTTGAGTTAGGATCGGCAATATATCTGATTAAGAATGCCAATATTAAGCCTAACGCTGGCGCTTCTGACAAGTTCAGCACAATATACTGCGTATTGCTGATTTTTGCCAAAAAGTCGCGACGGAAATATATTTTCACTTGTTGAAACCAGCCTGGAATATCCAACGATTTTGGCGGATTTTCGTGTAAATCCGGCGATTTGGTTTTATCAATACACTCGCGGTATTTTTTATGGAATTTTACTTCCAATTTTTCAAGAGCTTGCGCCTTTTCTTGTGGCTCATCATCGCTTTTAGCAATTTTTGTCTGCTCCTCAGCGTATTTATCCAAAAATTCAGGGCTAACTTGTGATATTATGCTGTGTTCGCGCTTCTTTTCCCATTCCGGTGGCGTGATTTTCCGTTTGTTGGTGTATTTGCCAAATTCGTCAACTACCTGTGCGTCAATAATATTAAAGATAAGTTCAGGGTTAACATTACCACAAGTCGGACACTCGCCAACATCAGCATTTAGCTGACCGTCAATCTTTTTAAAGTATGATACTGCATCAACCGGGTTGCCGTAATAAATAAGGTAACCGCCTGTATCCAAAATAACCATCTTATCGAACATTTTGTAAATTTCCGATGATGGTTGGTGTATAACGACAAACACAAGTTTGCCTTTCATGGCAAGCTCACGTAGCAAGTCCATCACGTTTTCCGAATCGCGCGACGATAAGCCTGAAGTCGGTTCGTCAACGAACAAAATTGGCGGTTCGCGGATAAGTTCCAATGCGATATTCAAGCGTTTGCGCTGGCCACCGCTAATTGTTTTGTGCAGTGGCGAGCCTACTTTCAAGTCTTTGCGGTCAAGCAGTCCAAGGTTTGTTAAAGTATGCTCACAGCGTTCCTTTATCTCTTCATCAGTCATGTTTTTGAAGCACAACTTAGCATTGAAATAAAGGTTTTCATACACAGTCAATTCCTCGATAAGCAAGTCGTCTTGGGGAATGTAACCAATAACGCCTTCCATCTTATCCTTTTCGGTATGCAGATTGATGCCGTTAATCAGCACTTCGCCTTGCGATGGGCTTTCGTTGCCTGTCAAAACGTTTAGCAATGTGGTTTTACCGGCGCCACTGGCTCCCATTATGCCTACCAGTCTGCCTTGCTCTTCCGACAGATTTATATTGCGCAAACCTATGCTACCGTTTTTAAACTTAAATTCAAGGTCGTTGACATTGTATGTTATTTTTGCAGATGTTATGTCTGACAAGTATTTCGACACAACATCGCTATAATATACTGGTTTGCCTTTCGGGAAACGAATGGCACTACCATTGGCAAACAAATAAATTTTATTGCCTTTTATTGGTAAGCCGTTCAGTACTAACTCATGATGACCGAGATATTTCGTAAAATAAAGGTCAACACTCTTTATTTGCAGAATGACGAGTTCCTTGTCAAGGTCTTCAATTTGAATATGCTTGGCTTGCTCAAGATTGGTTTCGCGGTCGTTGATGATAAGAATACTTGGGTTATCAAGTTCTTCGATAGTTTCTTTAACCACAAATGTCTCAGTGCTTTTAAACTCTTCGGCCGATATGTTAAATACTTCAGCGGCAGTGTTGATAATGGCCATCCGTTGGTCGGTAAACTGTTTGTCAGCTGCTACCAACTCAAACAAACGCACCATAACAACAACTTTTTGTTGTTGCGTTAGTGTTTTGTTAATCTTCTTGCAGATGCCAAGAATTTTAACTGAGTCCTTTACTGAAGTAAGCTTAACTTCTTCTTCCGAATGCTCATGCAGAGAGCTACGATCTTTAATGCCGACGTGTTTGTAAAACAATGCAAGATATTCCTCAACAAAATCAGAACTCAGTTGCGATGTCAAGAAATTCTCAACAAAGTCAATCTCACTATCTTTTACGCCTCCGTCTTGTTTTGCAATAATTGCAAACAGTTGCATTAAGGCTTTTAGAATCTCTTCACTCATCTAAAGTAGTGTTAACTTGTAGATTTTGATTAATCCAATGAGTAACTTATTTGCTCAAATGGGACATCAACAATATCAGCATATTCTTCACCGGCTTCTTCCATATCTTCGTCATCTTCAGGGTAATGCCATCTGATGAGAACGTCTTTTCCTGCTTCGTGCATTTCCTCCAATTTCAGAAGAATGTCCAAAATCATTTTTGATGAAGCGGTGTTGAAATAAACCAATTTGAAGTTAAATATGGTTTTTCCCGTTGCTTCTTCCGAATAGCGGTCAATCCAATCTAAAATTGGTTCGTAGAATACAGCAACATCTTCAGGTAGTGAACGGCCTGATATTTCAAATATTTCATTTGCAACATCTAAAGTTACACTCGGGGTGTCGTCTGTTCCAACAATTTTTATAACCTCCATAGCAATAATTATTATGTTTATTCAAAATTTTGAGTTCGCGATATAGTAGATGATATCATAAAGAATGAAAAATCATCGTTAATTGGTATAAACTTATAGTTCAGTGGATTACCTGTTTTTTTGGCAATATCAATAAAACCTAAACCGGCACCTCCTTTTTCTGATAGTTTGCCTTCTTTAATTTGTTGTTTGTACAACTCCTTCAAGCCGTCTTTGTCTAAGGTGTTTATTCTGTCAAGTATTCCGCCAATTATGGGTTCTTTACTTTTTTGTAGAACATTGCCAGTTGTTATAACGTAGTTGTTATCGTTTCGGCACAATAAGAAAACACCACTACCCTCTTCTTTTTCACCTTCTTCGGCAAGATGATCGGCATGTTTACTTATGTTTTGAAGAAATTCTACAATCACGTGGAAAACCTTCTTTTGCACAGAGTTAGGTTCTTCGTCAACCATCATATTGGTTTCAGTAAGCGATGTGAAAGCTTTGGTAACTTGGTGCGTAATCTCGCCCTTATACACGAGTTTCACATCGTTACTTTCCATCGAATCGTTAAAACTATAGACAAATTCTAAGAAGTCATTTCCATCCATAGCTGTATCATTTTTTTAGTTAAAATTCTATTCCAATTAATAATATGTCATCAACTTGTTTGTAGTCTCCTTTATACGCCATAAAGTCTTCGTATATTATATTTTCATAATCGAAAATCTTAACGTCGTAGTGTTCCACTAACAAGTCCCGTATTCTACTTGCTTGGTATTTTCTTCCTGTTTCGCCACTTACTTGGTCTGGTAAGCCGTCTGAGAAGAAGAATACTCTATCTTTAGGCTGCAAATTTATTAAATGATTTTCAAAATCCGCTTCCGGTTTTTTGCCTAACGGTATTCCGCCAATAGCCTTATGGCTGCCTTTATATTGGGTTAACTCATTACCTCTCAATAAGTAAAGTGGTCTGTGAGCACCTGCAAATTCAAGTATATTTTTCTGCAAGTTTATTTTGCAGAGTGCAATATCCATACCATCACGAGCGTCGGTATCAATACGGTCTTGTTTAAGTGTAGAGCGAACTCCTTCGTGCAGTTTATCCAGAACTTCGCCAGCATTTAGATTGTCATAGTGGTCAACAACATTGTTAAGCGTGAAGTAACCAATAAACGAAAGCAAAGCTCCGGGCACACCGTGTCCTGTACAATCGACTGCTGCTATAAATATGTCATCACCTTTTTTAAAGAACCATGGGAAGTCGCCACTGACAACATCTTTCGGACGGTAGAAAATGAAAGAGTTTGGCAAGAATTCTTGCACAAATTTTGTGCTTGGCAATATTGCGGTCTGAATACGTTTTGCGTAATTTATACTTTCGGCAACGGCTTTATTTTTTTCTTGGATTTCCAATTCTACCTTTTTTTGTTCGGTAATGTCGTGAGCAACAAATAAGATGGTTTCCAATTCTTTATTGTCGTCGCTGAATTCTGGTATTGCATTTACTTGCATTATACGGTCGCCAAAGTGCGTTGGGAATGTAACTTCAGCGTCGTGTTTTTCTTTTGTCGATTTAACAGTTTTTACGGCTTCAATAAAGAAGTTTTTAATTGTTTCGTTAAATTTCGCATCACTTAAATTGTTGTTTATCAACTCACTTGGCTCGTTTTCGGTAAAGGTTTTCACCATTGGATTTGCGTAGAAAAATTGTCCGTTAATACCGATACGCAAAATCATATCAAGCGAGTTCTCAGACAACGACTGCATTTTACTCTTCATGCGTTCCTCTTTCTCAGCACGTTTACGTTCTGTAATATCGCGCGAGTTGATGATGATACCATTGATGGCAGGGTCGTCAAGTAAATTTCGACCTGTTGATTCAATGTATATCTTCTGACCATCTTTACGCATGTAGGTATATTGTATTGTGGCCGATGAATTGGCTTTTTCAACAAGTTTACCAAACGTTTCGGTATATTCTTTCACGCCTTTTGCTGTCAAACGATCAAGGTCCTTGCCTTCCATCATTTCTTCGGTTGTATAACCATAAATATTGAATACTGAAGGACTTATATATTTCAATTTCATCTCTTCGTCGTAGATGGAGATAATCTCAGATGCGTTTTCGAGTAGTGCGTGTTGACGTTTTTGTGCGTTTTCTACTTCCCTGATTTGAGTCTGCAAATTAGAGTTTGTTTTTTCCAACTCTTCATGTGTAGCGCGCATTTCTTCGGCATTCTGACGTAATTGTTCTTCATTTTCTTGAAGTTCCTCTGTCATTTCCTGCGCATCTTTTAGCAGTTTCTCTGTTCGCGTGTTAACTTTTAGATTGAAGATTGTACGTGCAATAATGTCGCTTAACTCTTTTATAAATCTGATTTTAAGTTCGCTAATATCATCTTTTAGTGATGCAAACTCAAGCACTCCTTGCAGTTTTTCGTCGGTAATAAGCGGAACCAACAACAACGATGTTGGCTTTTGGTCGCCTAAAATGCCACTTGTTATTGTGATAAAATCTTCTGGTATTTCGCGACGGAAAATAACATCCATCTCGTATGCGCACTGACCAACTAAGCCCTCGCCAATTTGAAATTTGGTATCTAAATATTTACGACGGTTATATGCGTAAGTGGCTGTATTTTCGAGTGTGTTATCGGTTTCATTATAAATATAAAACGCGCCTTGTATTACATCAATATACTTAATAAGTTCAACAAGAGTAAGATATGAAAGGCTTTCCAAGTCGTTCTGCAAACGCAGAATATTCGATATGTTATCTTTACCTTTTGCAATCCAGTTTAGCTCTTTTTCTTTTTCGTTAGTCATTGCAAGGTTTTCGCGCATTTTTTTCAGCGAATGCCCCAAAATATCGTTGTCGTCTATTTCGCCGTCGTTAGCTGAGAAATCGCCCTCGCCTATTTTTTTGGCAAAGAGCGCATTCATATTTATGACGTTATCTTTCTTATTTATCTGTTCTTCAAGTTGTTGAATGGTTTCCTGATGTGAGCGTGTAAAAGCGTAGCCCAATATGCCTAATATAATAGGTAGAAGGTCGATAATGTAATAAACTGGCGATGCCTGATGCATCTCAGCCAATCCGTTGAACGATGCTGTGGCGTTGGTTTGTATAAAACCAATCACCCACGACAAAATAAGCAGTACGACACCAATTCCAACCAAAGCTGGTGTGTAGTTTATTTTTCCATCGATTTTGTAAACAAACAGTTTTTTTATTTTATCAATAAATGTCTCCATCTGACTTCTGTTTTATAGTATTGGTGCTATTCCGCCTATCGCATTTGAAATTTCGTTTACATTATTAACAAACCATTTATCAAAGGGCTTAAAGGTAGCGATTTCTATCAATCCAAGCACATTATCGTCCTTTAAAATTGGAATAATTGCTAAATTATTTACTTCTATCTGTCCTAATCCCGATACTATCATCAAACTTTTGCTTGGTAAATCGTTCAAAAACATTGCTTTTTGGTCTTTTGCGACTTGTCCCGATATTCCTTCGCCAATTTTAAAACTTTTTGGCGCTTCATCGTTGTAATATGCAAATGTTGCAATAGGATTAAACACTTCGTTTTCAAATTGATAAACCATTCCGACTGCAATATCAATTTGTTTTGACAAGGCATATAACACCGCGTCGCCATAATCTTTCCAATTGTCAGTTTTCTTTATCTGGCCAATTATATTGTTAATATTGAATGACGTTTCTGTTGCATCTTTTTCTTTTTGTTCATCTTCCGCTTCTTGTTTCTCATCGTCAATTTTGGCGGTTGCTCGCTCGTTTTCCTTCTTTATTGACAAAACTATGGCTTTGTTGC
>CALBPW010000458.1 GCA_937899145.1 uncultured Bacteroidota bacterium | reverse complement strand
GGCGACTTCCCCTTCCTCTTGTGGTTTCCCCTCAGAACCGCGCCCCGCGCCCAACAAATCTCACAGCAGGACTGACGGTAAAGAACAAGAAACTAAAATTCCTGCGCCAACCGAGGATTTGAAAGGCAAGGTAGTTGATGTTATCCAGAAGGGCTACAAAATTGAAGGCAAAGTGATACGTTACGCAAAAGTTGTGGTAGGAGAATAAACGTTGAGAGGGTGAGAAGTTTAGAGTTTGGCTCACAGCAAAACGTCGTACCTTCCAAACATTCTTAAAACCCAAAACCTGCAACCTATAACTAACACCTGATACCTAAAAGAATTGAATATGAGTGAAAAAAGAGATTATTACGAAGTGCTTGAAGTGCCAAAAAACGCTTCGGCCGACGAAATAAAAAAAGCATACCGCAAGCAAGCTATTAAATATCACCCTGATAAAAATCCTGGCGACAAAGTTGCTGAAGAAAAATTTAAAGAAGCAGCCGAAGCTTACGAGGTCCTGAGCGACCCGCAAAAACGCCAACGCTACGACCAATTCGGGCACGCTGGTATGGGAGGCGCGTCAGGATTTAGTGGTGGCGGAATGTCGATGGACGATATTTTCTCACACTTTGGCGATGTCTTTGGCGATGTCTTTGGCGGCGGATTTAGCGGCTTCGGCGGTTTTGGCCGCCGTGGCGGGCAGGCGCGCGTCAACAAAGGCTCTAACCTGCGTGTAAAAGTAAAACTTACGCTTACCGAAATTGCCAACGGCACAACAAAGAAAATCAAGGTTAATAAATATGTGGCTTGCGACAAATGTGGCGGCACCGGAGCTTACGACTCAAACTCGTATTCAACTTGTTCCACTTGCCGTGGCTCCGGCGTTGTAACACGTATCACCAATACCATTTTGGGCCAGATGCAACAAACATCGGAATGCCCTACATGCGGCGGACGCGGACGAAATATTACACGTCGTTGCCCAAATTGTAATGGCGAAGGAATCGTCCAAAAAGAAGATATTGTAACTCTTAACATACCGGCAGGCGTTGCCGACGGAATGCAATTGTCAATCAGTGGAAAAGGCAATGCAGCTCGCTTTGGCGGTGTTAATGGCGATATGCTCGTTCTTATTCAAGAAGAAGAGCACCCTGAACTTGTCCGTGATGGCAACGACTTGATATATAGCCTTTTCCTTTCGATGCCAGATGCTATTTTAGGAACAACAGCTGAAATCCCGACTGTTGACGGAAAAGTAAAAATCAAAATTGAAGCAGGTACACAATCGGGAAAAATACTGCGGCTACGTGGCAAGGGACTCCCCGAAATCAACGGCTACGGACGTGGCGATTTGCTTGTCAACATTCAAGTTTGGACACCAAAGAGCGTGTCGCGCGATGAGGCTCGAATTATCGAAAAACTGAAAGAATCGGATAGCTTTACACCGCATCCAGATAAAACCGATCGTAACTTTTTCGAGCGAATGAAAAGCTATTTTAATAACTGACAAGCCGAAAACTGACAGTTGGCAGCCGATAGCCAAAACAAAATATAGAAAGGCACACCGCATTTCTACAAACTTAAAACTCTTATGCACTACCATTTCATTGCCATAGGCGGCAGTGCGATGCACAATTTAGCCATCGCACTACACAAAAAAGGAGAAACAGTAACAGGTTCTGACGACGAAATCTTTGAACCATCGCGTTCGCGACTTGCAGCATGCGGTTTGTTGCCCGAAAAAGCAGGTTGGTTTCCTGAAAAACTTACAGCCGATGTTGATGCTGTAGTACTTGGAATGCACGCTAAAGAAGATAATCCAGAACTAATTAAAGCTCAGCAACTTGGCATCAAAATATATTCTTATCCGGAGTTTCTGTACAACCAGACACAAGACAAAACGCGCGTAGTGATTGGCGGAAGCCACGGCAAAACCACCACAACATCAATGGTGATGCACGTGCTGAAAACCGTCGGCATACCATTTGATTATATGGTAGGCGCAAAGGTGAAAGGGTTTGATACGATGGTTGGACTCTCGCACGAAGCAAAAATTGCTGTGTTTGAGGGCGATGAATATCTGACCTCGCCCATCGATTTACGCCCGAAATTCCATCTTTATCACCCAAATATCGCCCTGATAACGGGCATTGCGTGGGACCACATCAATGTTTTCAAAACTTTTCCGGATTACGTTTGGCAGTTTGAGCGTTTCTCGCAACTCATCGAGCCAAATGGCGCACTTGTCTATTTTGAAGGCGACGAAAATCTGCAGAACATTGCAAGCAAATGCCGTCCCGATGTCAAACTGCTGCCTTACAACACACCTAATCATATTGTTCGTGGCGGTGTAACCTATTTGCAAGCCGATGGCAAAGAATATAAATTGTCGATTTTTGGCGAACATAATTTGCAAAACATTGCAGGCGCAATGCAGGTTTGCCTGCAACTTGGAGTTTCTGAAACCGATTTTTTGCAAGCCATTTCAACATTTGAGGGGGCCGACAAACGATTGCAACTCATTCTAACTAAAAACGACAGCTTTGCTTTTAGATCGGAAGAGCACACGTCTGAACTCCAGTCACTAGCTTATCTCGTA
>CALBPW010000457.1 GCA_937899145.1 uncultured Bacteroidota bacterium | reverse complement strand
TCCGATCTGGAAGAGCGTAAAGCGTAAAGAAATACTAATTCCTAATTCCGATAGCTATCGAGACTAATTCCTAAATAAAAAAATATGCCTGAAAAATCGTTAACACAACTAATAAATGCCAACACCTACGAGGCTGAATTTAAAATATGCCCGGGGTGCGACAACCATTGCACTGTAAAATTGTTTCATTTTCAGAATGGCAACACTTTTGCATCAGGGAACAACTGCGAAAAAGTTTATTCAAATCGTTCGGAATCAGAGCGAAAAGGCGTTAATATGATGGTTGAAAAGTACAAATTGCTTTTCCGCCAACCTAAAGTTGAACCCGTCGGAAAATCGCTCGGCATCCGCATCGGATTGCCGCGTGCGCTCGGCATATACGAGGATTACCCATTTTGGCACACACTTTTTTCAGCTTGCGGTTTTGATGTTGTACTATCAAACAATTCAAGCAATAAGATATACGAATCGGGGTTGCGCTCAATTATGGCAGATAACATTTGCTTTCCCGCAAAATTGATGCACGGGCACATAAATAATCTTATTGATTTAAAGGTGGATAGAATTTTCTACCCGTTTGTCGTTTACGAGCGAAAAGAAGACGAAAATTCAAAAAACAGCTTCAACTGCCCAATTGTATCGGCCTATTCCGATGTCATCAAAAGCTCTATGGACCCGGCACACAAGCGCGGAGTACCATTTGACGCACCTGTCATCACTTTCAATAACGATGAATTAATGCGAAAATCGTGTTGGGATTACTTGCAAACACTTGGCGTTGAGCGCAAAATCGCAATGCAAGCAATTGAGATGGCGAAAAATGCGCAAAACTCATATATTCAGCAACTTACCGACAGAGCAAACGAAGTTCTTGATCTGGCAACAAAAGAGAACCGAATGGTAATTCTGCTTGCCGCCCGACCATACCATACCGACCCGATGATTGAACATAAAATTTCGCAAGCCATCGCATATATGGGCATCGATGTAATTACCGAGCATGTGGCTTCAAAACTTGGTTCTTCGGTGTTTGACGAGATAAACGCACTTAGTCAATGGGCTTACCCAAACCGCATATTCAAAGCAGCTTATTTTGCTGGCAAATACCCCCGTAAAAACCTTCATTTTGTTGAACTCACATCGTTTGGCTGTGGTCCTGACGCCTTCATTCTCGACGAGGTAAATGCCATTTTACGCCGATTTGGCAAAAATTTAACAATATTAAAAATTGACGATGTCAATAACATCGGTTCGCTGCGGCTTCGCATCCGTTCGCTTGTTGAATCATGCAAAAGCGAGATTGCGCAAGAAACGCACGTTGACAAAAAATTCACGACTACAAAAATATTCGAGAAAGAAGATCGCCGCCGAACAATTATTGCACCATACTTTGCCGAAGGATATTCTGAATTTGTACCATCGCTATTCAAAGTATTAGGTTACGACATTGTTAACCTGCCAATGGGCGACCAAGCAGACGCCGAAACGGGATTGCGCTTTGCCAATAACGACATTTGCTACCCTGCGACAATAGTTGTTGGCAGCATCATAAATGCCTTACAGAGTGGCAAATACGACCTTGACAACACGGCGGTTGTCATTACGCAAACTGGCGGTCAATGTCGCGCCAGCAACTACTATTCGCTTATAAAAAATGCGATGGTGGCAGGCGGATTTGCAAATGTGCCGGTAATATCGCTGGCAACAGGCGCGGGCATAAGCAACAACCAGCCCGGTTTTGAAATTGATTGGCTGAAACTTACACGCATTCTTGTTCACGCTATGCTTTACGCCGATTGCCTGGCAAAACTCTACCATTCGGCAGCCGTGCGCGAAGTTGAACATGGGATTGCAAAACGCTTGCGCGAAAAATATTATCGTTTAGCTTATCCGATTATTGAGGCTAACAATCATAAAGCACTGCCAAAACTTATGGCACAAGCAGTAGAAGAGTTTACAGCCGCAGTTATCCCTAACAAAATTGTACCAACAATTGGACTTGTTGGCGAAATTTATGTTAAATACAACAGTTTCAGCAACAAAAGTGTAGTACCATGGCTAATAGAGCAAGGCGTTGAAGTAGTGCCGCCCGCATTGGTAACATTCTTTTCAACATCGTTTGTCAACAGCCACTACAACCGCAAATACCACATCAAAGAGGTTTCGACACCAACATGGATAACCGATAGCCTGCACGCACTACTGCTACGCTGCATGCGCAAGTACGACACCATCTGCAAACCATTCCCATACTACCGCCCATTTGCGAGCATATTCGAGATTGGAAAGTTATCGGAACAAGTAATAAACCCCGCAGCCGACTTTGGCGAAGGCTGGATGCTGCCCGGTGAAATCTGCCATTTGGCTGAAAACGGAATCCAGAATGTCGTTAGCCTGCAACCATTCGGCTGCATTGCAAACCATATTATATCGAAAGGGATCGAAAAGAAAATCAAGCAGATATATCCGCACATGAGCCTTCTTTTCCTTGATTTCGACAGTAGCACATCAGAAGCAAATGTGTTCAACCGTCTGCATTTTATGGTTGAAAACTGCAAAGAACAATTAAAAAGTTCTATCTGAAATTCGATTATTGTTAACAGCAACAACATTTTCCACAAACATGGCAAAAGAACAAAACTTAGAAGAACAAATATTGCAAGAAGCCGAAAATCTGTTTGTCGAGAAAGGATTTTCAGGAACATCGACAACCGACATCGCCAAGCGTGTAGGCTGCAATCAGGCACTTGTCCACTACTATTTCCGGACAAAAGAAAACCTCTTCCAACGAATTTTTGTTGAAAAATTAGAATCAGGCTGTTCGACGCTAATCGAGCCATTAAGCAACACCGACACTGATTTTTTTGATAAATTGCGATACACAATTGGTGTTTATTTCGATTTTTTAGCAAAAAATCCGCAATTGGCGTTTTTTGTACTCAAAGAAATTATCGGCAACAGCAATCGGTTAGAATTTGTATATGAATTTTTCATGTCAAACTCAATCCGTGCAAATCTCTATAATACAATCGACTCCATCGTTCAAGCCGAAGTTGAAAAAGGAACGATTCGTACAATCACAACCGTAAATTTAGTACTCGATGTCATTTCATTAACCGTTTTCAACTTTTTAGCATTACCAATTTACGATAAACTATCAGAATCGTCGGAAAGCGAGCGCCAACAATTTGTTGCCGACCGCAAAGAAGAAATTATAACACTTATAATCAACGGATTAAAAAAGAATTAAATATTAATACGATTCAAATTCAACTTTCTAAACTTTCAAAAAAATCACACTTCGATTTGCATTTTAAACACCTATTTGTACTTTAGTCTAAAATTTTAAAACAAAATAATCATGGCAAGCATCAGATCAATAAAAAAAGACGCACAAACTCTTGTAAAAGAGATAGTTGAAGATTGCGCAAATGTAGTTGCCCTTCATCCGGAAAAAAAGGACGAAACAATGAAACTAATTGAAAATGTACTCAATGTTTATGCGGCAAATCTTGATAAGATAAATAATAGTAAAGATCAAAAGAAAGCCTATTTTGATGACATTATGAAAGATATGCTAAAATGTATTGACGATTCGTACGAACAATTACGCAACATCATTAACGCAAAATAAGATGATAGAAGAATTCAAAAAAACCGCTGAATTCATTTTGCAAGGGCTTAACTATCACCCTCAAATAGGCATTGTATTAGGTAGTGGATTAGGCGGCTTAGGCGACAAAATAAAAGCAGACAAAGCCATCGACTACAAAGACATTCCCAACTTTCCAATCTCGACTGTAGATGGGCACAAAGGACAATTGCTATTAGGCTCGCTTGGCAACAAAAAAGTAGTGGCAATGCAAGGTCGATTCCACTACTACGAAAATTACAATATGAGCCAGCTCACATTCCCCATCCGTGTGATGAAATTCCTTGGTATTGAGATACTTATTGTGTCGAATGCATCAGGTGGTATCAACCCGAATTTTAGCGCGGGCGACATAATGATAATCCGCGACCACATCAATAACTTTCCTGAAAACCCGCTCCGCGGCTACAATTACCACGAACTTGGACCTCGTTTCCCGGATATGAGCAAAACCTATGACAGCGAACTTATCGCGCGCACCAAACGAATTGCCGAAAACAACGGAATAAAGCTGCAAGAAGGCGTGTACATTGGCAGCCCGGGACCAACCCTTGAAACACCTGCCGAGTACAAAATGTTCCGAATTTGGGGCGCTGACGCTACAGGAATGTCAACCGTGCCCGAAGTGATTGTAGCACACCACATGGGAATCAGAGTGTTGGGGCTTTCGATAATCACAAACACCGATAAACCAGCCACTCCCGATGGCGAAACTACCCACGACGAAGTGCAAAATGTGGCAGGCGAAGCCGAACCAAAAATGACAAAAATAATCACGGACTTAATTAACGAATTGTAGTCATGCCAACCGCAATATTATGTTAATATCCTGATTTATCTTACTTAAACAAAATGAAAGCAGTAGATAGACATTTGACAATTAGCCTACTACTGCTTTTGTTTTTTTTGTTAAATTTAGCAAACTCTAACGCTCAGTTTTACGACAATGGTCAAGACCGATTTAGAAGGTTGTCGCACATAAAAACCGACCACTTCGATGTCATTTTTCCAACATCAGAAACTGCCTTAGGACAATTGTACGCCAATCATTTAGAAGAAATTTATAAGACTGGCGGCCAGACACTTGCATGGCAACCACGGCGCATTCCGGCTGTACTGCGAACATCAGTCGCATACGCTAATGGCGAAGTGGTGTGGGCCCCGCGACGAATAAACCTATTTACCACCGCCACTCCAGACAACTACTTTCAGCGCTGGGACGAGCACCTAACAATGCATGAATTCAGGCACGTTGTACAAACCGACATGTTGAACCAAGGCACATCACAATTCTTCTACCATCTATTTGGAGAACAATATTTTGGTTTACTACTCGGATTGCATGTGCCATATTGGTTTTTAGAGGGCGATGCTGTTACTTACGAGACAGGGGCATCGGCTGCCGGACGCGGTAGGATAGCCGATTTTGAACACGAGCTTGCCGCTCAAGTTTCGCAAAAAGGCATTTGGCACTATCACAAAGCCATTTTCGGCTCGTATGCCGATTATGTTCCATCGCGGTATCAACTTGGTTATCATCTTATTAGCTATGGCAGGCTAAATTACGGAACCGAAATTTGGCAAAACGCACTCAATCAAGTTGCCAATCATCCAATCACACTGCGACCATTTGGAAAAGGAATAGAAATG
>CALBPW010000456.1 GCA_937899145.1 uncultured Bacteroidota bacterium | reverse complement strand
ATTCACATCTTATCAGCACATTATCACTCAGTTTTCTTATGGCCTCTGCCAGAACATCCTGTCCTTTTCCGGAGTATCCGTTTCCAAGAATTGCAAATACTGTGTTTTCACTTTTTTTCTTATATGTGATCTGATCCGGTTTATAAAAATCCGGAACGCCATATTCCATCCTTTTTGCGCTAATATCGGGCAAATGTCGATGGAATGTATTGATGGCAACATCACTGACATAAAACCCGGAATGCGTCTTGATAGGTACAAAACGCATAATATTGAGGTTGTTATTGATAAATTGAAGATTGAGGAAAAAGACCGGAAACGATTAGCGGCATCGCTTGCAACGGCAATGCACGAGGGACAAGGTGTTGTATTGATTCAAAATGCCGACACTAACGAAGAACAGTATTATAGTAAACATTTGATGTGCCCTGAGACGGGCTTGTCGTACAACGAGCCGGCACCCCACACATTCTCGTTCAATTCGCCTTTGGGAAATTGCCCCAAATGCAAGGGCTTAGGTGTTGTAAATCGGTTAGATATTGATAAAATTATTCCAAACCGCGATTTGAGTATAAAAAATGGTGGAATTGTGCCACTTGGAAAATATCGTAATTCGATGATTTTTTGGCAGTTAGAAGCAATAGCCGAAAAATATAAATTCAAACTTGACACACCTGTAAAAGATATTCCGGCGGAGGCTCTTGATATTATCTTAAATGGCTCAGATGAGCCTTTTAAATTGTTAAATTCGCCACTCGGAAATTCATCAAACTATTTCTCGAATTTTGCTGGCATAATATCTTTGTTACAAGAATTTAATACCGAGGAAGTGTCGGAGGATAAAGTTAATCCGATGCAGCTTTATGTTAAACAAGTTGTTTGCCCGGAATGTAATGGAGATAGACTTAACAAAATTGCGCTTCATTTCAAAATTGATGAGAAAAACATTGCCGAAGTATCGGCGATGGATATTAAAACACTTTGCCAATGGCTTGACGGATTGGAAGACAGGATGACCGGTAAGCAACGCGCAATATCTGTTGAAATACTGAAAGAGATTAAAAGCCGGTTGAATTTTTTGGTCAAAGTTGGTCTTGAATATTTATCATTAAACCGTAGTTCGCGTAGCCTTTCGGGTGGTGAAAGCCAGCGAATACGCTTGGCAACGCAAATTGGCTCTCAACTTGTAAATGTTCTTTATATTCTTGACGAACCCAGTATAGGCCTGCATCAGCGCGATAATCGGAAACTTATTGAGTCGCTCAAAGAATTGCGCGATATCGGAAATACGGTTATTGTGGTTGAGCACGATAAAGATATGATGTTAGCCGCCGATTATATTGTTGATAGATC
>CALBPW010000455.1 GCA_937899145.1 uncultured Bacteroidota bacterium | reverse complement strand
CGGCACAAACACGCCCGAATACTGAATTCGCACCAGAGATAACAAACCGCTATCTTACATGGGGAGCCGGACCGCGCGCTTCGCAATATCTGATTTTAGGGGCAAAAGCACATGCCGCCGTCAGCGGAAAATACTCGCCCGACGCCGAAGATGTTATTGCCGTCGCAAATCAAGTTCTGCGGCATCGTATTGTGCGTAACTATAAAGCTGAAGCCGACGGGGTTACCGTTAATGATATCATTCTTGATATACTAAAAAATGTAAAATTTTGATTGCATAATGCGCCATCTGCTTAAAATATTATGTCTAATATCGGCTCTGATTTCTGTCAATCAAACATTTGCGCAGCGTAAAACAAAAATCGAACTTGTTCGTGCAAAATCGATAAAATCGGACGCACGGCTGTTTAATGGCGCACGACGCTTGATAGGCGATGTCAGATTTAAGCAGGATAGCGCAATCATGGAGTGTGATAGTGCGCATTTCTACTCCGACAAAAACCGCTTTGACGCATTCGGACATGTGCATCTGTACAAATTGAACGACTCAAACATAGATGTGCGAGCCGACTTTTTGCGACACGATGGCGACCAAAAAGTCGCACATTTCCGCCACAATGTCGTGCTTCGCGATAGTGCGGTAATTCTGACAACAGATTCGCTCGATTACAATTTGCACGAAGATATTGGCTCGTACGAGCATAACGGAAAAATTGTCGACAGCCTTACAGTGCTCACCAGCATCAAAGGATTCTATTTCCATAATCAGCGCGAGGTTTACTTCTGGGATAGCGTCGTTATCGACCATAATAATTCTGAATATCAAATGTTTACCGATTCAATTAGATACGGAACTGAAACAAAAATCATCGATTTTTTTGGTCCTACTGAATTTTACAACGACACCAATTACATGTATGCGCGTTACGGCTGGTACAACACCATAACCGAAAATTCGATGTTTAAATACGATGCGAAATTCAAGAATCCAAGCCAAACCATCACCTGCGACAGTATGTTTTTCAGCCGTTTGGACGAGAGCGGAGCAGCCTATTCAAACGTTGTCGCCATTGATACGACACAAAATATTATGGCAACTGGCGATTATGTCGAAATACATAAGGATCCTGAATTATTGTTAATCACAAAACGCGCGCGGCTGATTTATATTTTCGATGGCGACTCGCTATATCTGCATGCCGATACACTTAAAATGTGTCGCGACACATCTGGCGAATTTCGTACCTTCCGGGCATATTGGCATGCTCGTGCCTACAAAAAAAACTTGCAACTTCAAACCGACTCCATCTACTTCTCAATGCATGATAGCATAGCCCGATTTTACGGAAATCCGATATTTTGGGTACAAGGCAACCAGATAACATCAGACTATATGGAGGCATTTATTAAAAATAAGCACCTGCACAAATTTATGCTATATGCCAATGGTATGATAGTGTCTCCAATTGACAGTACGCATTATAACCAGATTCGAGGTGCGCAAATGACTGGTTATATGAGAAATAACGATTTGTATAAAGTTGATGTTTACAAGCGCAGCCAAACATTGTATTTCCCTGTTGATGGAGGTGAAATTATCGGAATGAATAAGGGCGAAAGCACTGATATGACAATTTATGTTAAAAATCGGGCCATAAAACATATCGTTTACCGTTCATCGCCAAAATCAGATATATATCCGCTTGATAATGTATCGGATAACGAAATGCGATTGCAAGGATTTACGTGGCTTGAAGCAGTACGGCCAACAACACCAGATGATATTTTTATTTGGAAAGACGCTGATAAAAAAGCCGAGCGGCGCCAAACACGACAAGTTATTCCGGCACCGGAGGTGAAGAAAAAGAAAGAAAAAGCACCGGAAAAACCTTTGCCGCCAACTCAAGATGGCAAACATTTACGATAATTGCCATCCAATTTTTTGGCAAAATACGCTGTCATGTAAACCTTATTATTGCAAGTTTGTCTTTCAAAGATGAACTTTTGTTTTTAATATACTGATAATCAATACTTTAAACTGCGATATTTTTTTGGTTGCCGGTGTTGTGTGGAAAGAACTTTTTTCTACTTTTGTCGCTGGAGAGATGGCAGAGTGGTCGAATGCGGCGGTCTTGAAAACCGTTGAACGGCGACGTTCCGGGGGTTCGAATCCCTCTCTCTCCGCAAGCTGAAACTTGATAATAATCATTTAAGAGCAAGTGCTTACATTTTCGGTTACAAAATGCAGGCGCTTTTTTTATTTCCTCTACTTCCGTAATTCAGACACATTGGTTTACAGCCACCTTAGCGCAATTGTTGCGGAATATCAGGCAAATGCTATCAGTTAGACAGTGATGTTGAAAACCACAACATCAGTAACGGCAAGAGCTGTAACAGATTGCATACCAATGCGCAACCATTATTGAGACATTCTGTATTCGCATAGTTTATAGTGTATCACGCTGTTTATTAATGCATTACCTCGCCTTGTAAACTGTAAACCTTGTACGTTCCATCCTGTCTTCTACATGTCCAGTAAACTTGGTTTGTATTTTAATTGGCTTATATTTAGTCAATTGACAGTACTATGAAACTGTAAAAAACAGTGTTCGCAAAATGTGGTAATGGTAATTACCCGAACGATTCTTAATGATTTAATTTAGGAATAGTTAAATTTAAAAATATGCGCGAGCAAACAATTTGAAGCACAAGCATTTCCGATCTTCGCACCAAGGTTGGTTGATTGTATTTTATGATAACGCAATCGCAATGGTGGTAATTAACCTTTTTGGGAGACGCAAGTCTCTTTTTATTTTTGCGCTGCTTTTTGATCTTGACCGCTTCCTGTTTGAATTTGGTTAAATTGAAAATCTGATTATTCTTTTGTGTTTGGGGGCGTTTCTTTTTGTAGCAGTTTTTTTATTTCCGTCAGTTCTTTGTTTATTTTATTAAATTCGCTTTGCGTTTTGTAAAGTTCTGATTCAATGTGAGTTAATTGTGTTTTCACATCGTCGTTGTTATCGCTAACCATAGCATCAACAAAAATGGAATTTATGAACGACAAACCAATTATTCCACCACCAATTAGCAATAGGCAAAAGTAGATACGGATAATATGACCTACGATTGGAGATGTTGCAACTGCCACTGCATCAGGTATTTCATACCAACCTTCGACTGTGCAAATACGGAAAGTGGAGTAGATGGATTGCATTGGTGTGCCAAAATATTCGGGTGCGTATGTCTTTAAAAAACAACAATTTACAAGAGCAATTGCGGCTATCATTATGAAAAAGCAGAGAAATATTCCGAGTGTTTGGCGCATTGCAGTCCAAAAGTTTTTAACAATAATGCCAAAATCAGGAAAAATTCGGAAACTTCTGAAAAACCTAAATACTCTAAATACCCTCATTATCAATACTGAAGATAAATCGCTGGTGGTGATTGGAAGAAAGAATGTAACAAGTGTTGGAATGGATATTAACACTAATATGAAATCGAATTTGTTCCAATGTTGCTCCCAATAGTTTTTAAAGCCTATGCTGCCGATTTTTACAAACATCTCAATCACAAAAGTTGAGGTGCATATAATATCAAGGATTTCAATAAGATAGCTATTGATGTTGCTCTCTTCTAAAAATATTACCATTGAATTGATAATGATGACAATCAATATCAATTTTTCGTTCATAAATAGGCGAGTGAGCAGATTTTTCATATTGTAGTGTTTTGTGATAAAGCCTTGTAAAATATTGTTTTGCAATATAATACAAGGCTTGGTACCCCCGCTGAGAATCGAACTCAGATTTAAAGTTTAGGAAACTTCCGTTCTATCCGTTGAACTACAGGGGCAGAACGAGTGCAAAAGTAGTTATTCGTTTGAGATTTGAAAGTATTGCGCTATTTATATTTATACCATTGCATCTGCCACAAGTTCTGCCACATCGGCAACGGGTGCAATGTGTGTGCGGTCGAGTGTTTTTTTGCAAAGAGGGCAGGCTGTCGCAACTATATCTGGTGAGTTTGCGGTTAGAGTTTGCATTGTCTTTTCGGCAATCCGCTGTTTATCAGCCGATTGTAATGTTATGTTTGCAAGGCTGCCACCGCAGCAAAGTGAGTGTTTGCACTCATCGGCAATAGGTTTTAGTGTTGATACGTTTTGCAAAACAGAGCGTGGCTGCTCATAAATGCCCGAGCCACGGCCAAGTTCGCAAGGGTCGTGGTAAGTAACCGAAATATCTTTTTTGTCAACTTTTATTTTCCCGTTTTTTATCAGTCGGTCAATGTATTCGGTATGATGCAAAATATTGATATTCAAATTATAGTCTTCTTTAAAAACCTTGTAGCATATTGGGCATGAGGTTACAAGTGTATGTGCGCCACTATCAATTACCGATTGCTGATTTTTCTGCATTAGTTTTTGTGCGGCGTCGGTCTGACCAGCAAGTTTCATTGGGCGGCCACAGCAAATTCCGCCGTCGGCATCCATAAACCAATAGCGGTCGCCCGATGCTTGTAGAATTTTTACCATTGCGTTTTTTGTCTTTGGCACAAGATGTCCCATGCAGCCTGTAAAATACACGATGTCAACCTTTTCGGCTTCTTTGTTTTCGTAGGGTAACGCGATTTCTTTTGGGGTAAAGTTTTGCCTATGGCGAAGTCGGATTGCGTTTAAATCGATGCCGACGGGGCAAGCCGACTCGCACCGGCCGCACATAAGGCAGTTTTTGGCTTGTGCGGTATGTATTTCGCCATTTCTGATGCGTTGCAAAAAATAGACGGCTTGTGTGTCGTGATTGCCAAGATTGGTGTTGAGTTGGCAACGGTCGATGCAGATGCCGCAGCGAGGGCACGAGAGTATCATCACTTCTTCAAGTATCGGATTATCAGGCTTTAATTTGATTCCCCAGTTACGGAAAAAGATGAGTAACATTTCGGTCGGGATGTGCATGTAGCGGCTGAACGGTAGGCATAAAAAGAAGACGCATAAGTCGATAGAGTAAGCCCACCATAGTGGATAAGTAATTGTTTCGAGAGGCAGAAGAGCGGCCATTGCAGAGCCAACAGTTCCTGTCAGGAAACCGCCTGTGCCGTACATTCCGCATGTTGCGCTTTCGGCAAACAAACGGAGTGGAAAAATCAGCCAAAGTGAGTATAGCACTACTTTGTCGCGCGGGGTAAGTTTTGTGGTGCGCTTCATGCCTACAATTCGGGAGTAGAATCGTTTTACAAGTGCAACGGCAATACCCGACAAAACGAGTAGGAGGGCGGCGTCCATCAGTTGGATAAAACCGCGTGCGAATGGGAATGACTCGTCGTCTGGCACAAAAAACTGAAAGAAGATTGGCATGTAGAATGGCGCCGAGCCGTGCATGTAAACGCGCGCTTCGATGTCGCCTATCACTATCAGCAGAAACCAGCCGAAGGCAAGGCTCATGTGCATGTAACCAAGCCGCTTGTTGACCAAGAAAATCTTATGATGCAGCAGGCTTTCAAGAAAGATCTCTTTTATCGCTTTAAGTGTTTTTATGCTGAAAAGTCCGCGAAGTATAAGTTTTTGGTCATCGCGGTCGAAGTACCATATCCAACGGGTGTACTTGAGTGCCAAGTAGGCCAAAAGTATGCTCATGCCGAGTGTGAAGGGCAGAACGAATATGTCAAATGGTGTCGGATTCATATTTCATCAAGGCTTCGCGTGTGTTAAGGACAATGTTGCGGATATTTACACCGCGCGGGCAGACGAGTGTGCATTTTCCGCAGAGCATGCACGAGTTTATCTCTTTGCGCAGTTGTGTGTAATCGCCACGCTGCAGCAGCGTGTTCAGGCGGCGAATGTTGAATGTGGGCAGCAGGTTGCCCGCCGAGCATGTTGATGTGCAACCGCCGCATGCCATGCAAACGAGCAGCGACGGCTCGTTGTCCAAGACCGTCCGCATTATCTCCTTGTCGTTGCGGTCGTAGTTGATACTCTGCGATTTTGCTATCTTAAAGCCCCACATTGGAAGTTAAAAGTTTAGAAGTTTAGTTTTTTATTCTTCAACATCCTTTACCAAACGGACGGGCTGCCGAAACGCCCTTTTTGCTTTGTCCTCATTTTGCCTCTTCTTTTTTACACGAGTTGAAAGCAACCAAAAGTGTCAAAGCGGCGATAGTGGTTTTGAGAATGTTGGTGTTCATAGCGTTTGTCGTTTTTATTGTCCGTATAAGTTTGCTGTCCAACGTGTTTAAGAGTTCACGTTTTCTGTTTGTGTTTCCAAATATTTGTGTATTGAAATCGCCGCCGCGCGGGCGTTGGCGATGGTGTCGTTTATGTTCATCGGGGCGGTGCAAGTGCCTGCTGTGAACACGCCTTCAATGTTGGTATGGTTGTATTTTGTGTAGTTGTCAGCCGATTTGAAGAAACGGTTTTCGCCACGTTCAATGCCGAGTTGTTTGGCAATTGGTTCGTCGGTGTCGGCTTCCATGCCACACATCAGTACAAGCAGGTCGGTTTTCATGTGCAATGGCTTGCCGATGAGTGTGTCTTCGGCTTTAATCTGAATCTCGCCGTCAAGGTTTGATGCGGCTTCGGAGATTTTTCCGCGCACAAACGTCACTTTCCATTTTTCTTGCGCTTCGCGATAAAGTTCCTCATAGTAAGGCCCGAACATGCGAATGTCCATATAGAAGCAAAACACCTCAGTTTCAGGGTGTTGGCGTTTTATT
>CALBPW010000454.1 GCA_937899145.1 uncultured Bacteroidota bacterium | reverse complement strand
CACGACGCTCTTCCGATCTGGACGACTATATATCAAAACCATTTGAAACACAAGACCTTATAAACATAATTCACAAACATATAGGTAAGAAAATCGCAAGTAACAAATCGGCTGAGCCAATAACAAATAAAAACGAAGAAAACAGCAAATTTAAATTCATCAATCCTGCTCATTTAGAGTCAATTACAGATGGTGATGCTAAATTTAAAACCGAACTTATCGATGTTTTTGTGCAACAAATCCCGATACTGTCAGTTGGACTTGAAAAAGCATTGCAAGATAAGAACTATGCGCAATTGGGCGCTATTGCTCACAAAACCAAATCGTCGGTAGCACTGATGGGCATTGAATCGCTGCGGCAAGATATGGCGACACTTGAAGCAAAAACCAAAACCGGCGAAGATGAAGACACATACGCTGGAATTGTAACTAACTTTGTATCAGTAAGTACCGACGTTTTAGCCGAAATAGAAACACTTAGAAAAATTATAAATAACGAATAACGAATAATGAAAATGTCGAATTTTAAATGATTAATTTAAGATGCGCCATAGCACGTCTCCACTATCGGAGCTAAATTCAGTCCCGTTAGCCATCAAGACTAAACTCGAAACATCTAAACTTTTAAAACAATGATAAAGATTAACAATCAAATCGCAGGCTGCGCTATAGTAACGCCAATGCCGGAGAACAACCGATTAACGGTTACCAACGATGCCGAAATCAAAAAGCAACTGAACGAACTAATCGACCAAAACGATTATTTATCAATAATTATTGACATGAGCAATATCGAAATTATTGATAGCACCGGATTAGGCACATTAATAAGCATTTACAACCACTCGCGCAACAAGAACTGCAAACTTAAATTTTACAATTTAAGCCAAGCCGTCAACAATGTGATAACAATGACGCGCATAAACCAAATACTTGATATTTATAACAGTTTAGACGACGCAATCGCATCATTGTAACACGCTAAAAACCAATGGCTTTTGACATAAATGTAATCAATAGGCTATACCAGGATTTTGCAGGAAAGCCTTACTTAAAGTGTGTGCCGTTGCCAAACTCAGGCTCAAACAGGCACTACTACCGTCTAACCGGCGACAATAATCAATCGGTGCTGGCTGTTTATAATGCCGATGTTGCCGAGAATAGAACTTATATCGCTTACACTCAAACATTTGCCAATGCCGGCGTGAACGTGCCAAAAGTATTTGACCACGACGAAAGTCTGCAATATTATTTAGTTGAAGACATTGGAAATAAGCAACTTTACAACCTTGTTACCAAAGCAGAAGGCAATCCAAACGCAGAACTTATCGGTTTATATTCCAATGTTTTAGCCGATTTAGCAAAGATGCAGATTGTGGCAGGCGGGAACATCGATTACGCACTTTGCATCGGCTCACCAGTGTTCGACCAAAAAGCCGTTGAATGGGATCTCAACTATTTCAAATACTGCTATTTAAAACTTGCCAACATAAACTTTGATGAGCAAAAACTTGAAACCGATTTTGAGACAATAAAAAATGCCATTGCAGACATTGATAATCAATACTTTATGTATCGCGATTTTCAGTCGCGCAACATAATGCTAAAAGATGGCAATCCTTATTACATTGATTTTCAAGGCGGAAAGCGCGGTCCATTAATGTACGATGTCGCATCACTATTATATCAGGCAAAAGCCAAATTCAGTGAAGAGACACGCAACTTATTGTTTGACAAATATATAGAATCAACAAAAAAACTAATTGATATTGATAAAGCCAAACTCTACAAAGAATTTAAAATTTTTGCACTAATCAGAACACTGCAAGTACTTGGCGCATACGGATTTAGAGGCTATTACGAGCACAAAAAGCATTTCATTGAAAGCATACCATTTGCACTGAAAAACTTAAAAAACTTATTGGCGCTTGACCTATTGCCTCTTCCCCATCTTTGCGAGATTGCCGGCGCAATTGAACCTACTGAACCAGAAACTGACAGCTACAATGGGCTAACAATTACAGTGGTTAGTTTTTCGTACAAAAAAGGCATACCAACCGACCCGGAAAATGGTGGCGGATTTGTATTTGACTGCCGTGGCCAGCACAATCCGGGCAGATACGACGAATATAAAATGCTTACAGGTCGCGACAAACCAGTTGTCGACTTTTTGCAAAAGCACTCAACCATCGACACTTTTTTGCAGCAAGCCATTGATTTAGTGTCACCTACAATTGAAAAATACATTGAGTGCGATTTCACAAAACTGATGGTATGTTTTGGTTGCACAGGCGGACAACACCGATCAGTGTACTGCGCACAAAATTTTGCTGATAAAATTAAAACAAAATATGGCGTGCGTATAAAATTGATACACAGAGAGTTAGAAAGATTGTAAGTTTAAAGGTCCTAAATTCCAGGTTTGAAAGTTTTAAGTATATAATCACTAATTCTCAATATTTCCAATCCTAAACTATCAAATTATGCAAGCAATGATATTTGCCGCAGGCTTGGGTACTCGTCTGCAACCATTAACCAATACAAAGCCAAAAGCCTTGGTTGAAGTTTGCGGAAAAACTCTTCTGCAACATAGCATTGAGATGCTGATAAAAAATGGTATCACCAATATTATTGTTAATATCCATCATTTTGCCGATATGATGAAAAACTACATCGCAAACCTAAATTACAATGTAGAGATTCAGATTTCAGACGAGAGTAATTTGTTGCTTGACACTGGTGGTGGACTAAAAAATGCTATCAGATTATTTAATCAGAACGAGCCAATTATGATAACTAACGTTGATATTTTAACTAATATCAGCCTACAAAAAATGCTTCAACATCATATTACTTCAAAAGCCGATGCGACATTAGCTGTAAGGAAACGGAATTCATCGCGTTACTTGCTATTTAACAACAATTTGGAATTAAAAGGGTGGCAAAACACAAAGACAGGCGAAGTGCTATACACAGCAGAAAAATCCGCCTTTTCGCAATTCGCGTTTAGCGGAATACACATAATCTCTCCAAATATTTTTGATAAATTCCCAAACGAAGATGTTTTTCCTATAATTCCGCATTATTTGAATCTTGCCGCAACACATAAAATCATCGGCTACCAACATCAAGACGATTATTGGTTTGATGCCGGCTCAGTTGAAAAAATTGCTGAAGCCGAAAAATTCCTGATTAATGTTAAGTAGATAAATCGGTGTGTCAACAAAAAAACAAATTCTGTAAAACTATACGCTTGTTTCCTTTGCAAATAGATAACTCAGCGGAGAATTAAAATTTCTGCTCCCTCGGCGAGCGGGTCTTGGGCTCGCCTCCGTATCCCAACCGCAAAACCACCGACGGAAAGTCGTTGATGTTCAATTCCTCTTTGAGTTGCGAGGCGAGCGAGCCAATCTCGCATGGCTGATTGCTGAAACTGTACGCCAACCCAAACGAAGTGATTTTCAGGAGAAAATGCTCCAACATAACGCCAAGTTCTATCCAATTTTGCTCGGTGTTTTCTTTTACCGTCAACACGCAGAAATGCGACACAGTAGCGTTGATGGCGTTGTCGGTCTTGTTTTGCGCCTTTGGGTTCAGAAACTTGCCAACAATCCTCTTGCCAATCGGCTTGGGCATCGAAGGAAATCCCAAAACATTGTAGCACAAACCGTTATGAGTTTCTTCGATATGCTTCCTATTGAACCGCATCCACGAAACAAGTTCGCGTTTAAAGGCGGTGTCAGACATTTGGACAATGTTGCCCTCCTCTATTTTCCGCTTAATTACAGAGGCTTCCCGGCTTGCCTCGTCAAAAAGCAAAATATTGGTATTGGGCTGAATGTCAAAGTTTTTCAGGAGTTCATCAGGAATTTTTTCGCCCGTAAACTCGCCACGATGAGTATGACGTTTTTCAATGGCGGCAAAAAGTTCATTGTCGGTGCCGCCGTCTTGCTGACTGAACGATACAACGATTTTGCCGTCTTGATAGACATACTCCGAATTGTAACCATGATGACCTGCCGCCACCTGAAGATTAGCCAAAGCACAGCCGAGGCTTATGAAAAGTTCGCGGTTGTCGCCATCTACAACGGCAAGGCGTTTGTCCATGTCGGGAACGATAACAATCTGATTGTCAGCAATCTTAAAATTCCATGACTGCGAATTATGGCCCGAAGGCGCAAGAACTGCAAACGAAATCAAAAGTTTTGCGAGTTCAATAAATGTGAGTTCTTCCATTTTTGTTATAAAATTTTGTCAAACATATAGTCAATAGTGTCCAAGAGTTTTTGCCAACCCGAATCGTCGTTGATTTTTAGCGAATTATATACATCGCAATTTTCACCGAGAATACAAAGGTATGATACCGAAGCGGTTACGAGCGTCGAGATGCCAGCCACGCGGTCAAGGGGTTCGCCCGAAAATTGGCAAACCGAGTTGATAATCCGCATTGCTGTTTCCTCACGGCGTTGCCTAAGCAGCTGAATAGACGGATGGTTTGACGAAAGTTCCCAGCGATAGAGTTTACGCAAAGCCGGCGAGGTTCTGAGCATCTGCACGTAATATCGGAAAATCTGTTTTGAAAACCCTTTCACATCGTCCACCGGCAGCTGACTAATATCGAAATTGAGCCAAAAGTCATGCTCCTCCATGTATTTGGCGAGCAGCTGATCTATCGAGCCAAAATATCTGTAAATCAGAATTTTGGACAATCCGGATTCATTAGCTACAGCATTGATGCCCACCGCCTCAAAACCATCGCTTTCCACAATCCTACCCACGGCATCGAGTATCCTTTGCTCTGTAAGTTCCCTGTCTTTTTTCATAATGAAAACAATTGATGTTACTTATCGGTTACAAAAATATGTTACTTATCGGTAACAACCAAACATTTTGGGAAGAAAAACTTCAGGTGTCTGAAAAAAACAGAAAATCAGCATAGGATTTCAAATTAAAGCACGATTAAATGCAAATAAATACACACTCTGATAATCAATAGCTTACTAAAAAAACAAAATACATTTTAGCACATTATCAAATACATTTTAGCCAAACAGTTTGAAAACAAGTAAAAATGTCTTCAAATAGTGTAAAACCAAAGCGATGAACGTTTTGACACTTGTTCCAAAACCATTTAACAATGCGGGAGCAAACGCGGTTGGTACTTTTGTGTCAAACAAAAAAAACGAAATGCTATGAAAATAAAGAGTTTAATAACAATTGCTTGCGCAATGATTTTGTTTGCTGCTTGTTCAAATGTCGGAAATTTTCAACAAACCGATGATGGCGTAATTATCAAAGTTAAGAACTCTGACAAATCGAAAGCCCGACTTATTAGAGTTCAGCCGGTTAGCAATAAAATTATTCGCATCAGCGCAACACCCGAATCAAAAATTGCAGAACGCAAGAGTTTAATTGTTGACCCAAATCTGAAACTCGATTTTTCAAACTACTATGTCAATCAAGTTGCTGATTCAGTGATTGTTGCAACAAATTATATTAAAGCAATAGTATCGCTTAAAAATGGAGCTGTGCGATTTGCCGACAAAAACGGCAAAACAATTTTGGCTGAAAAAAATGGAGGCGGAAAAAATTTTGCGCCAATAACTGTCGATAACACAAAAGGTTACACAATGCGTCAGGTTTTTGAATCGGCGGCCGATGATGCCTTTTTTGGACTTGGCCAGCACCAAAGCGACGAGTGGAACTACAAAGACAAAAACGAAGATTTGTTTCAATACAACACAAAAGTTTCAATTCCATTTATCATAAGCAACAAAAATTTCGGTCTAATTTGGGATAATTACTCGTATTCACGTTTTGGAGACGCACGTCCATACGCACAAATTTCTGACTTGAAATTGACTGATAAGACAGGCTCAGAAGGCGGATTAACAGCCACCTACACAACTGCAAACGGCGACATCTTTACCTTACGCACCGAGAGCACAATTGACTACGAGAACCTTGAAACTGTAAAAAATTTTCCGGCCGGTTTTCCGTTCGACAATTCTACAATAACATGGGAAGGCGACATCACAGCCAACGAGAGTGGCGAATATAAATTTAAAATCTACTACGCCGGCTACACAAAAATATTTATTGACGGCAAACAAATTGGCGATGAGATTTGGCGCACGGCATGGAATCCGAACACGCGCAAATTCAGCGTTAGCTTAGAGGCCGGCAAGCCAACGCCAATCAAAATTGAATGGAAACCCGATGGTGGCGTTTCGTACATCGGATTAAAATTTTTAAGCCCGACACCCGAAACTGAACATAACAAACTTGCCGTTTGGTCGGAAATGGGGCAAATACTTGATTACTATTTTGTTTATGGCGAAACAATGGATAACATAATTAGCGGTTATCGCACAATAACCGGCAAAGCTCAAATCTTACCGAAATGGGCTTGGGGTTTTTGGCAAAGTCGTGAGCGTTATAAAACTCAAGATGAGATAGTTGGCACACTAAAAGAGTTTCGCGAACGCCATATTCCGATTGATAATATTGTGATGGATTGGAGCTATTGGAAAGAAGATCAATGGGGAAGCCATGAGTTTGATCCTGAACGTTTTAGCAATCCGAAAAAGATGGTTGACGACATTCACAATATGAATGGGCATATAATGATTTCCGTATGGCCGAAATTTTATCTTAATACTTTGCATTACAAAGAGTTAGACAACCAAGGCTGGATATATCA
>CALBPW010000453.1 GCA_937899145.1 uncultured Bacteroidota bacterium | reverse complement strand
ATGTTTGAACATTTTTTACCAATATGGTCAGATATGCAAAAATAAATTCGGCGGTGATTACTGACCATATTGGTAAAAAATGTCCAAACATATAAACTCCGCCTTGGCGGTTAATTGCCTCTAAAACAGATGTTGTTTGGTTTGTTTGCATTAAAATTTCACCATTTACAACGTACAAATTGTAAAGTACAAACGCGTGAACTGTGATTACAACTGTAATGAATGCGAATACGAATCGCTGAAATTGATTTTGTGGCATAATAAATTTTGATTTTCAGTTATTTATAAAAAATAAGAGGTGTAAAATCTACACCTCTTGTTGTTTTTAATTACCTTTTGTCCGGAATGCCAAAGTTCGCCCACTTTTCTAACGAAAAATGACCTTTAATAGGCATTTTTGCGGCATCATAAAGCGCTTTTAGTTCGTCAAGTTTTTGGTGCGCCTCAGTTCTGATTTGTTTCAGTGTAGCGTCGGCGGCCTCTTGTTTTTCAGCTATTTCAGTTAGTTGTGCAATAGCTTTTTTTAGTTGTTGTGCGTCAACATTAATTTTGTTTGTTTTTAGTTCTGCGGCATTTTTCTCGATACCGCCGACCAGAAGATTGACTTTTTCAATCTGGTCAGAATAAATTTTGTTCATTTTTTGAAGAAAATTTGAGGTTAAGGTAAACGCCAATCGTTTGACCCATGACGCAAAAGTCGTGAAAAAAAATGTAAAAATTCTATTTGAGACCGCTTGCTATTGTATGTAAACTGCTATAAATCAAGCGTAAAAGATGTTAACAAAAAATCAACATTTCTCGATAGTTGTTGAGTATATTTTTTGTTGTATGAATTAATAGCCCGTTTGTCGATTTTATTTTTTGAAACGCAGACAAGAATTGTATTTAGCGCAATTAATATTCTGATATATGAAGCGGATTTTCTTTTTAACAATTTTTATTCTTTCGGCGTTTTTATTGAAAGCGCAAGAACAAAATGTGCAAATTATTTATGGTAAGGCAGTTACGTTTGAGCAACTTCCTGTTCGCGGTATTGTAGTTAGTTCAAAAAATGCGGGAGCGAAAACACAAACCGATTCGCTCGGTCGGTTTATGATTGCATGTGCCGGCAAAGATGTCGTCGTTTTTGAGAGTAAAATTTTTAAGACAGCAAAAAAGAAAATTAAGCCCAATACCACTGATAGCATTGTTGCCGATTTAATTTTTCCGCCAGCCGAGGAAAATGTTGATATTGCAATTGCTTATGGTTATATTACTGAAAAAGATAGAGTTACCGCCATTTCACGATTGCCCAAAGGCAAAGATTATTGCCGATATACAAGTATGCTTGAACTCTTAAGTGAAAATTTCACAAGTCTCTCTGTTAGAGGCGGTTGCATAACAATTCGGGGCAATGAAACTTTTAATGGGCCAGAGTGCGCATTGTTGGTTGTTGATGGAAATGAGGTGCGCTCGCTCGACTGCATAACACCCTGCGATGTTAAAGATATTACAGTTATAAAGGACGGTAGTACAGCTGTTTATGGCAGCCGTGGTGGTAATGGCGCGGTGATTGTTACACTGAAAAAGGGTGGGGAATAGGTGAAGATTTAAGGGAGATGGCAATCACTCAATAGCCCTTTGCAGGCATCGTCAAGTAGGTCAAGGACGAGTTCAAAAGCGTTATCGTCGCCATAATATGGGTCGGGAACGGAATTTGCGTTGTGAGTTTGACAATAATCTGACATTTTGCTGATTTTCTTTCTTGCAGTTTCGTCTGGCGCAATTTCGAGCAAACGGTTGATATTGCTGTCGTCCATGCCGATAATCTTATCGAAATAACTAAAGTCGGCATCGGTTATTTTTCGGGCAACGCTTGTTATCATAATTCCACGTTTTGCAGCGTGACGCCGCATTCGGGGATCGGCTTGCTCGCCAGAATGGTAGCTGATTAGTCCGGCCGAGTCAATTTCAAAATCAGATTCAGTGCCGTTTTCTTTTGCAATATGCTTCATCACAGCCTCGGCACACGCTGAACGGCAAATGTTTCCAAGACAGACAAATAATATTTTCGTTTTTTTCATCAGAATAAATTTTGTGTTGCAAATTTCAATAAAAAGCTGATTCTTTCTGCAAAATGAGCTAATAAATATTACATTTGCGCCCGCAAAGCCGATATGGCTCAGTTGGTAGAGCAACGCATTCGTAATGCGTGGGAGATCGGAAGAGCACACGTCT
>CALBPW010000452.1 GCA_937899145.1 uncultured Bacteroidota bacterium | reverse complement strand
ACGCTCTTCCGATCTGTGCCACAAAATCGACATTCGGATTGATGTAAACCGTAACTTTTTTGCTGATGGTGTCGGCGCATTGGTATTTCGATGTGCCAATGTAAGTTATGGTAAGCACTTGGTCGTTGTCGGTGGTGTTGTAGTAGGTGAAGGTTGGCTCGGCGGCTACTGATGTGCTGCCTTCGCCAAAATCCCAAAGGTGGTATTCGGTTGTTTTGGTCGATTGGTTGTCTATTTTGATGGTGTGCGGGCTGCAACCGGCAGTGTCGAAGCTGAAATCGACAATTACATTTGGGAAGGTTATCATCGGGTTCACCATTGTATCGCGGCAGCCGTGGTCTGATTCTACAATCAGTTCGACATTGCGTGTTATTGGCTCGTCGGTGTCGTTTGAGTATTCTACTTTCTGGTTTGCAGTGCTTGTATTTGAGCGTTTTACGCCGTTGTCAAAATTCCAATTGTATGTTAGTCCGGTCCCTTTTGAGTTGTTTTTAAACTCGGCTGTGAATGGCGGACAAGCGCGGTCAATCAACGGTATAAAGTTTGCCAATGGTTTTGGGTAAACGGTTATCCATTTGGTTATGGAATCGGAGCAGTTGTGCGATGTTGTAGTGCGTAGTTTTGCGCTGAATTTCAAATCGCTGGTGTAGCTGTAGTTGTGGAAAACTTTGCTGAATGGCGGCTCTTGAACCGATGTTGCGCCATCGCTGAATGTCCAATAGTAATGTGATGCGTCGTCAACTATCGATTTGTCGATAAAGTTGGCTGTCCAAGGTTCGCAACCTTCAAAGTTGGCGTCAAAATCGGGCACTGAGCGCGGATAAACGGCAAGCGTTTGTGCGGTGCTGTTGGTGCAACCGTGCATATTTGTAACCGTTAGCCCGATGGTGTAGTTTTTGGGTTCGAGTGGTGCGGTGTTGTCATCGTTGGTGTAGGTGCGGCGGCTTGGTTGGCGGTTGGTTGATGTTACGCCATCGCCATAGTTCCAACTCCATGTGCCTGTGCCAATGTTGCGCGACGAGTCGGTAATCATCACCTCAAATGGTGTGCAGCCGCCAAGTATTTTGTCGGCGCCGCCATTGGCATTTGCCGACACTTCGGTTAATCCGAATTTTGCCAATACGTACGAGTAGGCTGTAATGGTGGTGTCAACGGTTTTTACGCAACTTGTTGCCGTCTGCGTTGTGCGCAGTTTTACGGTGTATGTCTGGTCTGATATTTCGTAATGGTTAAATATGTGCGACGGGTTTGTCTCGGTTGCTTGCTGGCTGTCGCCAAAATCCCACAGATAATCGGCACGGCCTGTTGTCTGGTTGGCAAACTGCACGGTCAGCGGATCGCAACCTTCGTAGGTGTCGGCTATAAATTTTGGGCGTAAGCGCGGATAAACTTCAATCACTTGTGCGGTAGAATCGGCGCAACCTGTTTGTGTGTCAGACGCTTTCATCTTTATTGTGTAGTGGTTGATAGTTTCCGATTCGGTATTGTCGAATGTGAATTTGAAGTCCGATTTGTCGGTTTTTGTGGCAGTGTGTCCTCCGTAGCCAAAATCCCATTCAAACTTATTGCCATTGACAGCGGCCGGGTAGCTGAATGTTACGGGGTACGGTGTGCAAACTTCGTCTTTTGCGAACGCGAAGTTTGCAACCACGTGCGGGTGTGCGTTGACTGGCTTTGTGGCTGTGCTTTGGCAGTTGTTGACATCGGTAGCGGTTAGTGTTACATTGTATGTGCGTGTGGCTGCTTCAAGGTTGCTTCGATGTCTTCTCCCTCTGCTTCAAGAGCGGCAATGCCTGTGTGCTGAAGGGC
>CALBPW010000451.1 GCA_937899145.1 uncultured Bacteroidota bacterium | reverse complement strand
CTCTTTCCCTACACGACGCTCTTCCGATCTGAAGGCGAGCTGAAAGCCGGCGTCTACAAAACCGACATCTTCTGCGACGGCAGTATGATTGGAACAACAAATATTGAACTGAAATAGAACAAATCACACATACAATTTTATTAAAGCGGTGAATTAATCTCAATTCACCGCTTTATTTTTATTGCAACATACAATCTGCCGCAAATAGTTCATTGTCCAAATATTTTATATCTTCGACAAACAAAATCATAATGTATGAACGCTTTTCACGCTTACGACATTCGCGGAGTTTATCCCGAACAATTTAATAAGGATGATGTCTACAAAATCGGATTTTTTATTCCAGAATTATTGGGAACCAAAAAGATACTTGTCGGAAGAGACATGCGCACATCATCACCCGAAATTTTTGAATATCTGTGCAAAGGCATAACTGATGCAGGTGCTGATGTTTACGCGGCAGGGCTAACCACAACACCGATGGTTTACTATGCCACAGCAAAATTCAACTTTGACGCTTCGGTGCAGATAACCGCCTCGCACAACTCCAAAGAATACAACGGCATGAAGATTTCGCGAGCGCAAGCCTTGCCTGTCGGCTTAGACTCCGGTCTTGGCGAACTAAAAACGATGATTGAAACGCGCGAAGTGAAACCTGTTGCACAAAAAGGAAAAATCATCGATTTTGATTTTAAAGATGAATATGTCGAATTCCAACGTCAATATTTGAAAGATTTGTCGAATCTGAAAATAGCAATTGACTGCTCAAACGGAATGGCATCGATGTTGACACACAGTATTTTAGGCGATGCGCCAACCTACATTTACGACACACTCGACGGAACATTTCCGCACCACGAGCCAAATCCGCTGATTGAGAAAAACTGCCTCGACCTTGAAGAACTTGTGAAGCGCGAAAAAGCTGATGTTGGTGTAATTTACGATGGCGATGCCGACCGTGTGATGTTCATCGATGAGCAAGGCCGGTTTATCAGTCCCGATTTAATCATCGGATTGCTTGCACATTATTTTTTGGAAGAAAAAGGACTGAAAGGTAATGTGTTACAAGATATTCGCACATCGAAAGCTGTGGGCGAGTACATTGAGAAATTCGGGTCAAAAATGAATATGTGGCGCGTCGGCCGCGCATACGCAGCCTTGAAATTGCGCGAGATTGATGGCATTTATGGCGGCGAATTGGCCGGCCATTACTACTTCCGCGATTTTTACTATTCCGACTCGGGAATAATGGCGTCGCTCATTGTTTTAGGAATTGTTTCTGATTTGAAAAAAGCAGGAAAAACATTTTCGCAAGCCATTGCCGAAATAGCAAAATACTGTAATTCAGGCGAAATCAACTTTAAATTGGAACAAAAACAAGAGGCGATGGACGCTGTCCGTGATTATTTTACAACCACCGGAAAACCAACAGCAATGTTCGATTTTGATGGCTACCGTGTTGAATTTGCCGATTGGTGGTTCAATATTCGCAAATCAAATACCGAACCCTATTTACGACTTTTAGCAGAAGCAAAAACACAACAAATGCTTGATGACAAACTACAGAAAATAAAACAAATAATCAGTAAATTCAAATAATATGAGATTGATAAAAACAATTGCAACAGCGGTTATCGCATTTTTTGCAACAGCGACATCAGCAAACGTAAAATTGCCGCACGTGATAAGCAGCAACATGGTTTTGCAACGAAACGAACCCATAAAAATCTGGGGATGGGCTGATAAAGGCGAAAAAGTAGCGGTTACATTTAATGGTAAAAAAGTAACAGCCAAGCGCATCTCAGCCGATAAGTGGGAAGCCTCTTTTCCGGCAACAAAAGAAGGCGGTCCGTACGAGATAATAATCG
>CALBPW010000450.1 GCA_937899145.1 uncultured Bacteroidota bacterium | reverse complement strand
TGACTGGAGTTCAGACGTGTGCTCTTCCGATCTCCTGCTCGTAAAAGGCTTCCAAATTTTCAAATTTTTCGGTTAAGTTGTCCACGGTTCCTATTATAATCACGTGATTTCCAATGCGTGGCACAAGTTCGATGTCGCCATCGCTATTGATGTAAATCTGTTCAAACTGCGAGCGCCAAAATTTGTTGCTGTTGATAACCTGCACAAGGCGGAAAAGGTCGGGAATAATCTCGCCCGACGATTTGTCTTTTTTGCTCATCCGCTGTTTCATATTTTCGCCTACGTGGTCCATATAAGGTTCGTTCAGATAGCCACTTGCAATAATCACATGCGCTGTATATTTCTTACTTAGAGGCATCACTTGTCCGTTTTTGTCGATGTAGTAGCTGTCGCCATTGCGGTTTACAATGCGCATTATTGGCTGGCGCTGCTCAATGCTGATGCCAAGTTCGCCATACACAGTGCGGAAAACCTCAGCGTGCCGTATCGACTTGTTTTGATGCTGCAAAATATCCTCAATATAGTGAATATTTATTGAGTCGATGTGTTTACCGATGATGTTAATGTTCTCTTTATTAAGTACATCGATAATGTCGGATTCTGAAATAAACTTATTGTGTGTATTGTCGTCGATGCGCACCTTAACACCACTGACGCGCACATTTTTGTACTCGGCATTAGTGAGCGACAAAGCCGTAATGCTATATCCAACAAGCAATACCCAAATCAATATGTTCTTCAGTTTCTCTTTCATCATTTTGGTGTATCGGCGAACCGATTATTAGCAATTCGCATTCTAACTTAAAACTTTACTTTATCAGCGCTTCGTGTATCGGTTCAATCAGCGAATCGATATTGCCGGCTCCCATTGTCAGCAGCACACCCGAATTTACTTGTCCTGCTTCGCGCAGCAATCGGTTAAACGGGCATAACTTTTTGTTTTTCAGCTTCATTTTATCGAAGATTATTTCGCTTGTTACGCCCTCAATTGGCGATTCGCGGGCAGGGTAAATGTCGGTAATTATAACATTGTCAGCCATATCAAGAGCCTCGGCAAATTCGCCAGCAAAATCGCGAGTGCGCGAGTACAAGTGTGGCTGGAATAGCACGGTTATCTTTCTATCGGGATAAAAATCGCGCACCGAGCGCAAGCAGGCTTTTATCTCCTCGGGGTGGTGCGCATAGTCGTCGATGTAAACCAAATCGGCATTTTTAAATCGGATATCGAAGCGGCGGCGGACACCGGCGTAACTTTCAAGTCCGCAGCGAATCTCGCTCCCGCCAGCACCTGCAAAATACGCGACAGCCGTGGCTGCTACTGCATTTTCGACATTGTAGAGGGCTGGCATTCCGAGTGGTATGTTTTCAATCACTCCGTCAGGTGTTGCAATATCGAAGATGTATTTGCTGTTTTCTATCCTGATATTCTTCGCATAAAAATCAGCTTCAGTGTCAAGCGCGTAACTATAAAAACGTGCATTTTTGTTAGCCTCTTTTGTTATGTTGACACCTTTTTTCACAATCACAACACCATCGGTTTTGACTTGACTAACAAATGATTTGAAGGCTTTTTCAACTTCGGATTTGCTGCCATAAATGTCCAAATGGTCGGCATCCATGGAGCTTATTAGTGCAATTTGCGGGTAGAGTGTAAGGAACGAGCGGTCGAACTCATCGGCCTCAATAACGACCCACGGCGATTCCGGCTTGATGACAACATTGGAGTTGAAATTTTTGCTGATGCCGCCCAGAAAGGCATTAACTCCGATGCGCGTTTGGTTAAGAATGCAAGCTGCCATGGTTGAGACAGATGTTTTGCCATGAGTGCCGGCAATGCAAGCCGCGTAGCTACTTTGCGCAATAATGCCAAGTGCGACAGAGCGTTTGACAACATCGTAGCCGGCGGCGTTGAAAAAGTTCAGAATCTCACTGTCGGTGGGAATTGCGGGGGTATAAACCGCCAGTGTTTTGTCAGTATCGGTTTTGAAAATGCCGGGTATTGCCTCTTCGCAATCGTCGTAGATGACTTCAGCACCTTCTTTTATTAGATTGTTTGTGATGTCGGACGGGGTGCGGTCGTAGCCTCCGATGGTGTAACCAGAGTGGTTAAACCATCGGGCGAGAGCACTCATTCCGATGCCGCCAATGCCGATAAAAAAGGCTTTATTATAATCGGTTAACTTCTTCATAATGCGATTTTTAGCACTTGCTCGCAAATAACCTCATCGGCATTTGGCAGAGCCATTTTTTTGATATTGATGCGGAGGCGAACTTGTCGTTCGTCATCTTCGATAAGTTTGACGGCCTCAGACACAAGCGTGTCCGGCGCCGATTTGTCGGTAATCATAATTGCGGCATCGTTTTTAACAAGAGCCATCGCATTTTTGGTTTGATGGTCTTCGGCAACATTTGGGCTTGGCACTAAAATTACAGGTTTGCCAACTAAGCAGAGTTCTGAGATAGTGCCGGCACCGGCGCGCGAGATGATGGCGTCGGCTACCGAGTAGGCATAATCCATACGATTGATGAACGGATAGATATGCACATTTCTGCTGTCGTATTGCGAGGCCTCAGTTAGGGCGTTGTCGTAGTACGATTTGCCTGTTTGCCAAATAACTTGCACTTTTTTGCGAATCAGCAAGTCGAGGTTGTTGCCAACGCACTCGTTGATGGTGCGGGCGCCAAGGCTGCCTCCAATCACAAGCAGTGTTTTCATGTTTCGGTTTAGGTTGAAAAACTTGTACGCTTCTGGTATGTTAAATTTGATGTCTTGCAAGTCTTTTCGGACAGGGTTTCCTGTGAGTACAATTTTTTCTGATGGGAAAAAGCGTTCCATTCCCTCGTACGCCACGCAGATGCGTTTTGCCTTTTTTGCAAGAAGTTTGTTGGTAAGTCCGGCGTATCCGTTTTGTTCTTGAATAAGTGTCGGAATGCCCATTTTTTGTGCCATGCGTAGTAGCGGGCCGCTTGCGTAGCCGCCAACACCGACGACAGCATTAGGCTTGAAGCTGCGTATTATGCTTCGGCATTTGAACATGCTGATGAACAATTTTGGCAAGAACATCAGGTTTTTGATTAATGAGCCGCGTTGCAAGCCGGCAATGGGCAAACCCACAATTTTGAAGCCAACGGCCGGCACTTTTTCCATTTCCATACGATTGTGCGCGCCAACAAACAAAATTTCAGAGTTGGGCAATTTCCGTTTTATAGCTTTTGCAATTGAGATGGCGGGGAAGATGTGTCCGCCCGTTCCACCACCGCTTATTATGAATCGTTTGTCTTCCATTTTATTTGGTTTTATTATTCGGATTTTCAATTATTTGATGTTCGTATAAATCGCCACCTTCGGCATATCGGCTTACATTCAGAATAATTCCTATTGAGATGCTTGTAAAAATTATTGATGTGCCGCCCATGCTGACAAGTGGCAACGTTTGACCGGTTACCGGAAAAATATTTACGGCCACGCCCATGTTCACAAACGCTTGAATTACAAGGCTTACCGATAGCCCGACACACAAAAATGCGGGATACGTTCGCACGCTGCCTTTTGCGATGTGGCGTGCTCGCATTAGTAGTATAAGGTAGAGAATTAGCACAAGCGAGCCTCCAATTATTCCTGTTTCTTCAATAATAATAGCGTAGATGAAATCGGAATAGGGGTGAGGCAGAAAATTGCGCTGTGTACTATTGCCAAAGCCTTGCCCAATAATGCCGCCATTGACAATCGCCATTTTTGAATGGTCTGATTGGAAATCGTGTCCGGGGTCGTTGTGCTCGCCTGTGCCGGCAAAACTTTCGACACGGCCAATCCAAGTGTTGACGCGCCCAATCTGACGGATTGGCGGAACGGTGTAAGCAATAATAAAGCCAACAACAAGTGCCAAAAGTATGCCACCGCAAAGTTTTGCTATCAACTTGACATCGATGCGGCCAATGAACATTATCAGGCAGCAGATGAAAAACAGCATTGCCGAAGTTGAGAAGTTGGCGGGAAAGATGAGCAGGCAGATAATTCCAACCCAGCGCACAATAGGCCAAAAGGCGGCTTGCGGGTCGTCGATTTTATCCTGGTTACTTCCAAGTATGCGTGCAATGTAGAGTATGATGGCAATTTTAGCCAGGTCAGATGTTTGGAATTGCACGCCCATAATTGACACCCACCTTGATGCCGAGTTGAGGCTGACACCGCTCAACAGCGTAAAAATCAGCAAGCCGACACTCAGATACAGTAATCCCATTGTCAGCCTATGAAAAACGCGGTACGGTATGCGATGTATCACCCAAATCATACCAATTCCTAAAATCAGAAAACTGCCATGCCTAATCAGATAGAACAAGGTGTTTCCGCCCATCTTTTTGTATGCCAATGTGCCCGTGGCGCTATACACGGTCAGCATCGACACAATCGACAGCAGAAAAACCACTATCCAAATGGTAGTGTCGCCTTTGAAATATTTTAGGAATTTTTCTTTCATTCGTTGTTGTTTAACCGGTGGATTGGCGAACTGGATAACCGTCTTTCGTTTCGGAACGCATAATCGGATAATCGTTTTTTTTTCAGTTATCCGTTTCACCGGCTCGCCAATCATTCACCATTATAAATTTCTTACCGCTGCTTTAAATTGCCGTCCGCGGTCTTCGTAGTTGTCGAAGAGGTCGAAGCTGGCGCAGCAAGGCGACAGCAGCACGACATCGCCGTCGGAGCCCATATAATAGGCCGATTTTACAGCATGTTCCATCGATTGTGTGTCGATGATGTTATCAACAATGCCATCGAATGCGGCGTGTATTTTTGAGTTGTCAACGCCAAGGCAGATGATGGCCTTAACTTTCTGTTTTACAAGCGGAATCAATGTTGAATAGTCGTTGCCTTTGTCGGTTCCGCCAACAATCCAGATGGTTGGTTTGCGCATACTGTCAAGGGCGTACCAAGCGCTATTGACGTTGGTCGCTTTTGAGTCGTTGATAAACTCAATTTGGTGCACTTTAAGTACAGGTTCAAGGCGATGTTCAACGCCTTTAAAACTTGTCAGGCACTCACGGATTGTCTCTTTTCTGATATTCAACACATTGGCAGCAACAGCAGCGGCCATCGAGTTGTAAGTGTTGTGTTTTCCGCTTAGTGATAAATCGTTGATACTCATAGTAAAATCGCTATTATTATTAAGATGAATATTAAATGTTTGTCCGTTGTCGGTAAGGTCGGCTCCGCGTTCTACATTATGTTCAATGCTGAACGGAATCCAATTGGTTTCGAGCCTCAAAGTCGCCATTTTTTCGAGTGTGGCAGGGTCGTCATCGCAATAGATGAAGTAGCCACTCATGTCCATATTTTGCAGAATGCGGAATTTTGAGTTCAGATAGTTCTCGAATTTGTACTCGTAACGGTCTAAATGGTCGGGAGTTACATTCATCAATATGGCAACGTCTGCCTTAAAATCGTACATGTTATCTAATTGGAAACTGCTGAGTTCCAGCACGTAATAGTCGAAGTCGCATGTGGCTACCTGCCATGCGAAACTCTTGCCCACGTTGCCACCAAGACCAACATTCAGTCCCGCGCGTTGCAAAATGTCGTAGGTGAGGAGTGTGGTTGTTGTTTTGCCGTTGCTGCCTGTGATGCAAATCATTTTTGCGTTGGTGTAGCGTTTGGCAAATTCAATTTCGCTTGCAATATGAATTCCTTTTTCTTTTATCTGCTTGACAATTGGCGCTTTATCGGGAATCCCAGGGCTTTTCATTATCTCATCGGCAGTTAAAATTTTGTCAATTGAGTGCTGTTTTTCTTCCCAGTCAATTTTGTATTGATTAAGCACATCTTTGTATTTGTCTGATATTGAGCCATAGTCGGATACAAAAACTCGATAACCTTGTTTTTGAGCCAAAATGGCGGTGCCAACACCACTTTCGCCGGCACCAAGTACAACCAAATATTTTTCGTTCTCGTTCATTATCTGATTTTCAATGTTATAATTGTTAAGGCGGCTAAGATTATTGTTATAATCCAAAACCTGATTGTTATCATATTCTCGTGAAAAGCTTCTGTCGGCTTTGTAATTATGTATTTAAAATTGGGCTGAAGTTGGCTCTGCAGCACGCGAAAATGGTCGTGCAGCGGAGCGCGTTTGAAGACACGCAGTTTCAGTCCGCGTTTGTTGCCGTATTTGGCGTAATTTGTTTGTAGAATTACCGACACCGCTTCAACCAAGAATATTCCGCAAAGTATTGGCAGAAGCAGTTCCTTATGGATAATGATGGCGGTTACTGCAATAATTCCGCCAATGGCAAGGCTGCCGGTGTCGCCCATAAATATTTTTGCCGGATAAGCATTGTGCCATAGGAAACCGACAAGTGCGCCCACAAATGCGCAGATGAACACAAGCAGTTCGTCGGAGCCGGGTATGTACATCACATTCAGGTACGATGCGAATTGGATATGACCAGATACGTAAGCCAGTATGCCAAGTGCAATGCCGATAATGGAGGAGTTGCCGGCACACATTCCGTCCATTCCGTCGTTCAGATTGGCGCCGTTCGATACGGCCGCAATCACAAACGTGGTTACAATGATGAACAGAATCCAGCCACAAGCGCGTTTGGCTTTGCCGCTTTTCAACCACGCGAAAGCTTCATAATAGTCAAGGTTGTTGTCTTTTACAAATGGAAGTGTTGTAACTGTTGATTTTCGCGCTTCGCTTTTCTCATAAACAACGCGGTCGTTCTCAATTTTTTGCGTAACGCTCTCACACACAACCGCTTGCTCGCTTTGCCATAGTGCAATGCCAACCACGCAGCCAAGTATGGTTTGACCAATTAGTTTGTGTAGTGGTTTCATTCCGTCTTTGTTGCCGCTGAGTTTTATTTTATCATCGATAAAGCCAAGTAAACTAAACCACAAAGTAGTGATAATCAGCAAGATGATGTATATATTCTCGAGCTTGCAAAGCAGAAGCGATGGAATTACAATTGCGGCAACAATCACCACTCCGCCCATCGAAGGAACGCCTTTTTTCTGCACTCCGTAAGGGTCAGTAGCGGAATCGCGGGCGGTTTCAATCTTATTGTTGCGCTTCATGAAATTGATGAATCGTTTTCCAAACCACATCGATATAAATAGCGATAGCAGTAGGGCAACTATTGAGCGGAACGACACGTAGTGGAGCATTCCTGCGCCAGGAAAATCAATATTTTGCAGATAATCAAAAAAATAGTTCAGCATTTTATTCCTCTTCAAAAATCTGTTTAATCACTTCACGGTCGTCAAAATGGTGCTTGACACCGTTCACCTCTTGATAAGTTTCGTGACCTTTGCCGGCTACAAGTATCACATCGCCCGATTGCGCAAGCATACATGCTGTACGGATAGCCTCGGTGCGGTCAGTAATGCACAGAAGTTTCTGTGTATAAGGCGGTTGCACACCAGCTTTCATGTCGGCAATAATATCCTCGGGACGCTCGTTGCGCGGATTGTCCGATGTCAGTATCACCTTGGTACTCAACTGTGTGGCTATAGCAGCCATTATTGGGCGCTTTGTTTTATCGCGGTTTCCGCCTGCGCCCGTAACGGTTATAATCTGACGGTCGCCTTCAACAACATCTTTTATCGTATTCAGCACATTTTCAATGGCATCGGGTGTGTGCGCGTAATCAACAATGGCAGTTTTCCCGCTTTTTGAACGGATACATTGGAAGCGTCCGTCAACTGAGCCAAGTTTGCTCAAAATGGTAAGAACTTCGGTTTTGTCAAATCCAAGCAACACTGATGCCGAGTAAACGGCAAGCAAGTTGTAAGCGTTGAATCGACCTACAAAACTTGTCCAAACCTCAACGCCGTCAATCTCAAGTTGCATTCCTTCAAAGCTCGATTCCAATACTTTAGCGTGAAAATCAGCCATTTTTTGGAGCGCGTAGGTGTATTTGTGTGCGGCGCAGTTTTGCAACATCACCATTCCGTTGCGGTCGTCGGAATTGACAACGGCGAAGGCGTCGGCTGTCAAGCCGTCAAAGAACATCTTTTTGGCGTCGCGGTAGTCGGCAAACGTCTTGTGATAGTCAAGATGGTCTTGTGTCAGGTTTGAGAAGATGGCTCCGGCAAATTTCAATCCTGCAATGCGGTGCTGATGCGCAGCGTGCGAACTCACCTCCATAAAGCAATAGTCGCAGCCAATTTTCACCATCTCTGCCATTAGGCGGTGCATTTGCAATGGGTCGGGCGTGGTTTGTGTGGCTTCAACCTCTTGCGTACCTATTATATTGCGCACTGTTGACAGTAAGCCGGCTTTGTAGCCAAGTTGTGTAGCCATGCGGTGTAGCAGGGTTACGGTTGTTGTTTTGCCGTTGGTGCCGGTGATGCCAACAAGTTTCAGATTCTCCGACGGACGCCCGTACCAGTTCGACGCCAATTGTCCGAGTGCTATGGCCGAGTTCTCGACAACAGCAAAGAGCACGTTTTCCGGCTTATTGTCGGGCAGTTTTTCACAAACAACAACCGAAGCGCCAGCCTCAATAACTTGCGGAATGAATTTGTGCCCATCAACATTAACACCGCAAACTGCTACAAACATACTGTTTTTCACTGCTTTACGCGAGTCGGCAGTAATGTCGGCAATGGTTGCGTTTTTATCGCCAACCCATTGTGTAACTTTTATATCTTCAAATAACTTGTTGATTTCCATTATGATAGAGTTAAGATGATTTTATCGCCTTTTTTAAATAAATCGCCTGCACGCATCGATTGTTTTGTAACCATTCCGCGCCCTACAACCGACACTGTCATTCCTGCATTTTCTAAGATGAAAATGGCATCTTTCGCACCCATTCCAACTACGTAAGGCACTGCGTTTTTGTCGATTACGCGATTCTGTATTTTCACTGTCGAATCGGTTTTATTGGTGCTTATCCATTCCGATTTTGAACCTGCAAATTCTAATGGAATATCAAGTTTGTCGGCAACGTACTTAGTTTCAATGTAATAGCCGCTTTTCGATATGGGAACTAAATCTTTCGTTTCAACCAAATTATCGTGTTTGGCATCTTTATGTAGTTCTAAATGAGTTGAATACACCTTGTCGGCAATTTCCTTGAATACCGGACCGGCTGCCCAGTTGCCAGTGTAAACACCGCTTGTTGGTGCGTTTACAACCACAATGCACGAGTATTTTGGGTTGTCGGCCGGAAAATATCCGCAAAACGACGCTTGATAAGCTACTCGACCTTGATACCGGTATGTTCCGTTTTGGTTCAGCTGCGCCGTTCCTGTTTTGCCGGCAATCTTGTAGGTTGAGTTGCGCATATTTTTTGCCGTGCCATTTTCAACCACTCCGCATAGCATCTCTTGTGCCTTGCGGATAGTTTCGCGGGAGCAAATCGACGGGTTGATAACCTCAGTCGGAATTGTGCGTATGGTTTGTCCGTGGTCAACAATTTTTTTAACAAACCGCGGACGCATCATCTTGCCATTGTTGGCAACGGCATTGTAGAAAGTTAGAATGTTGAGAGGCGTAAATTCAGTTTCGTAGCCATACGACATTTGCGCCAACGACACGCCCGACCATAATTTATCGTCCGGACTTTTTACATAGCCATCTCTGCCACCTTGTATTTCAAGTTCAAGCGGGGCGTCAAGCGACATGTTATGTAGCCGATTGATGAATTTTGCAGGATTTTTGCCATAACTCTCGGTTATCAGTTTGGCAACACCAATGTTCGACGACACTTCAAAAACGTGCTTTACCGATATTTTTCCGTGACCTTCTTTTTTGGTGTCCGATATTGTCATATTGTAAATTTTCCATTTGCCATTGCCCGTGTCAACGCTGTCGTCAAGGTCGAAACAGCCATCTTCGAGCCCGGCCATCAGCGATGCGAGTTTTATGGTGGAGCCCGGCTCGGTGCGAGTGCCAATTGCGTAATTGTACGATTCAACATATCGCCCTGAAAGGTCGTCTTTTGTAAGGTTGACAATGGCCTTTATATCGCCCGTTTCAACCTCCATAAGTATTGCTGTGCCGTATTTTGCGCCATGTTTTTGCAACTGATTTTGCAGTGCGCTATGTGCCACATCTTGCAGGTTTATATCGATGGTTGTGATGATGTCGTAGCCGTCTTTTGGCTCAATTTGGCTGTCGTCGTCAATTGGCACATAGTAGCCGCCCGATATGCGCTGACCAATGAAATAACCCTTTTCGCCCGATAATTCCTTATCGTAAGCACCTTCAAGTCCAACTTTTACGCCACTTTGCTTCTCGTAGCCGATGGTGCGCGCTGCTAACGATTCAAACGGGCGCACTCTCCTGTTTTCTTGCACAGTAATAATTCCACCTTTGAATCTGCCTAAACGGAAAAGTGGAAATTGTTTTAACTCTTTCAGTTCCACAAAGTTAACACGACGATGCACCAAGTAGTAGCGGTCGCCGCGGGTGTGAGCCGAAAGCAGCGCACGCTTGTATTCGTATTCGGTTTTATCTTTGAAAAGTCTTGATAAGCAAAGCGATAGCGAATCAATATTTTTTTTAAACACATCGTTGCTGACAGCGCGTGTGTCAAGCCTAATTTCGTAGTACGGAATTGAGGTTGCAAGTATGCTATGACCGTCGCTGGCGCAAATGTCACCACGGTTTGGCTCAATTTCAATCTCTTTTTGCGATTCGTTGATGCGTTTCACCCATTTGTCGTGTTCCCAGATGTTAAGCCATACAACCTTGAAAATCACAGCAATAGCAAAAACAATAGTACCAATGTAAATCAGTCCGAATCGTTTACCAATTTCACCTTTAATATTTGTACTCTTGCTTGCCATCTATCGGTCAACAATTATTTGACGAGGCGGTGTAATAGCCTCTTCAAGTCCTAATCCTCTGTCTTTCACAAGTTTCGACACTTGCGATTGCTTGCTCATAAACATCAGGTTCGATGTGCGTGTTATCGATTCGGCACGCATCTCATGCAGTTCTTTTTCAAGTTTTTGCGTCTCACGCAAAATTTTTTCGGCATGAAAATGATTGCTGATGTAAAACAACCCCAACAACGCCCATAACAATATGAATTTGAACTGGTTAAAGAACAAATCGCGTGTTATGAATTTGCCGTTCAGCAGGTTTTTAATCGATATTTTGCCATCTTCGTTTGCCATCGTTCTATATTTTTTCAGCAATTCGCAACTTTGCGCTTCGTGAGCGACTGTTCTCATCAAGTTCTTGAATATCAGGAACTATCACTTTTCTGTTTTCCATTTTGAACGGCACATTTACATTTCCAAACAAATCTTTTTCGGCTTGTCCGTCAAATTTGCCGTTCTTCATATAGTTTTTTACCAATCTGTCTTCGAGCGAATGATAGGTGATAATCACTAACTTACCGCCTTTTTTTACCACATCGGCAGTTTGTTCAAGCATCTCGCGTAGTGCGTCCATCTCATGGTTTACCTCGATGCGCAATGCCTGAAACACTTTAGCCAAAAACTTTGCGGCTGCCTTTTGTGGCGTTACTTGCGCTATTGCTTCTTTTAGTTGTCCAACTGTCGTTATCTTCTGTTTTTCTCTGTAACTGTCAATCAGCCAAGCGATTCTCCCTGCGTTATCAAGCTCGCCATACATTCTGAAAATTGATGCTAATCGATTGACAGAGTATTCATTTACAATGTTTTGTGCCGAAAAATCAGCGTCTTGGTTCATTCGCATATCAAGCGGACTGTCAAACCTGAACGAGAATCCGCGTGTTTCACTGTCAAAATGATGCCCCGACACGCCTAAATCTGCCAAAATGCCGTCAACTTGTGGCGCATCTTCAAATCGCAAATAGTTCCGCAGAAATTTGAAATTGCCATGTACAAGTGTCAGACGGGTGTCGTCAAGTTTATTTTTCAAGGCTTCGGCGTCTTGGTCGAAGGCAATCAGGCGGCCGTTGTTGTTCAAACGCGATAGAATTTCTTTAGAATGGCCGCCGCCGCCAAATGTGCAATCGACATAAATTCCTGAAGGATTGATGTTTAACCCGTCAATACTTTCTTTTAGCAAAACCGATGTGTGATACACTTCCATTACTCCTCCGCATTTGACGTGCCTTTCATTATCTTTTCTGCCAATGCGGCAAATTCGTTTTCGTCTTCGCCCATTGTGTCATATTTGGTATCGGCCCAAATTTCTATTTTGGTATCTTGCCCCGATAGCACAATTTCCTTGTCGATGCTGACTTCGTCAAGCAATCGTTTTGGCAGCAGTAATCGGCCGTTATTGTCAAGTTCAATTTCGGCCGTTCCGCGGTAGAAGCCGCGCAGAAAGCGGTTGTGTTCTTTGTTGAATGGATTAATTTGACTGCGGATAATCTGGTTTTGATGCTCCCACTCGGTGGAGGTGTACATAACCAAGCATTGTTCAAAGAGGTCTTTTTTTATGACAAAGCCATTATCGCCCGCCGCAAGTTGCTTTTTGAGCCCTGCAGGGAACAAAATCCGACCTTTTGCGTCGATTTTACAACGATAATCACCAATAAAATTTGCCATATTAAACGTTTGAACAATGCAAAATAAGTTGATTTTTCCCACTTTGTTACACTTTTGCCCACTTTTTTACACTAATGTTGATAACTTTTGATTTTCAAGGGTGATTGTTAATAACTTAAAAAAGGCGGCAGACTACAGACAATCTGTATTTAACGATTTACCGGGCCGACAAAAAAAATAAATCCCGATACTTTGCGGTATCGGGATTTTCGGGAAAATAACAAAAACTAAAAATTAGAAACTCTCGTTGTGTTTTTTTATATAATCTTTTGTTTGTGATTTATTCTTTTCTTCATTTTCATTTTGTCTTTGCTTTTTTAT
>CALBPW010000449.1 GCA_937899145.1 uncultured Bacteroidota bacterium | reverse complement strand
CGGCTACTGCCACTTCAAAGATACCGCAGCCGTTAACACAATGTTAAACGACCCTCGCGTAAAAGCCGAATTTCCTCACAATCTACGCCTTTTATGGGGTGTGAAATCAATTGACGAGGCAGGCAACGTATTTGAACTTATCGCTATTAAAGTTACAAGTCGCGATGGTCAACCGGCTCTTTCGGGTAGCGTAGTAACCGATGCTTCAGACGAATACGCGCAAGGACGCGGCGTATCGGAAGTGTCGATGAGAATGAATGCCGAAGGTGCTCGCAAATGGGCTCGCATTACAAAAGAAAACATCGGCAAGAGCGTTGCTATCGTTCTTGATAACTATGTATATAGCTACCCAACGGTTCAATCAGAAATTAAAGGTGGCCGATCGTCAATTACAGGTAACTTTACGGTTACAGAGGCAAAAGACTTGGCAAACATCTTGAAATCCGGTAAGATGCCGGCACCTGCCCGTATCGAGCAAGAAACAATCGTTGGACCATCGCTTGGTCAGGAATCAATCGACAAAGGAATGTGGTCTTTCATTCTTGCATTTGTTATAGTGTTGGTTTATATGCTATTATACTATCGTACAGGTGGTATGGCAGCCAATGTGGCATTGCTTTTGAACGTGTTCTTCATTTTTGGTGTGCTCGCATCGCTTGGCGCGGTTCTGACATTGTCGGGTATTGCAGGTATCGTACTTACACTTGGTATGGCCGTTGACTCTAATGTGCTTATATACGAACGTATTAAAGAGGAAATCGCATCGGGAAAAGGCATTAAGCAAGCAGTAAAAGATGGTTACTCAAATGCTTATTCAGCAATTCTCGACTCAAATATAACAACATTGCTTACCGCACTTGTTCTTGGTAAATTTGGTGATGGTCCAATCCACGGCTTTGCAGTTACATTGGGCATCGGTATTCTTGCATCGTTGTTCACTTCAATCTTCATTACCCGGTTGATTTTTGAACGTATGCTTGCAAAAGAAAAGACGCCATCGTTTGCGACAGCACTTACAGCACGCGCATTCAAGAATATTCATTTCGATTTCATCAGCGCACGCAAGTACAGCTATGTAATTTCAGGTGTTGTGTTGCTTGCAGGTGTTATCTCACTTTGCACTCATGGTCTCGACTTTGGTGTTGATTTCACTGGTGGCCGTACTTATGTAGTTCGTTTCGATAAACCAGTTAGCACCATTCAAATACAAAATGCAATTGCCGATGTTATCGGCGAAACACCTGAGGTTAAAACATACGGTGGCAACGAGCAAGTAAAAATCACAACTAAATATTTGTACGAAGCCGGAGCCGCTGCTACTGAGGCCGATATTCAAGAAGCATCGCAATACACCAACGGTGAGCCATCGGTTGATGATGTTGTCGAGGTTAAATTCTACATTGCACTTAAAAACTTGCTGCCAGAAGGAACAACTTTCGAGACATTCAAAAACGATTACCGGATGAGTTCAGAAAAAGTTGGTGCGACAATTGCTGAGGACATTAAAACATCAGCCGCTTGGGCAGTGTTGTTCTCACTTATTGTCATCTTCCTTTACATTGCCTTCCGATTCAAAAAATGGCAATTCGGTATTGGCGGTTTGGTTGCATTGGCACACGATACGTTATTTGTATTTGGCATTTACTCACTTACTTACAGTATTATGCCATTCTCAATGTCAATTGACCAATCGTTTATTGCCGCAATCTTGACTGTGGTTGGTTACTCAATCAACGACACAGTGGTTGTATTCGACCGTATTCGTGAGTATCAAGCAATTCAATCGAAACGCACATTGAAAGATTTGATAAACGCTGCTATCAACAGCACGTTGGCACGTACCATCAATACATCAATAACAACATTGCTTGTGTTGATAATCATCTTCATCTTTGGTGGTGAGGTTATCCGCGGATTCATCTTTGCTATGTTAATTGGTATTGCAGTTGGTACTTACTCATCAATATTTGTTGCAACACCAATCACTTACGATTTGTTGTCGCGCAAAGAAGGCAAAGCTGAAGCAGAAAAATAAAGTTTTGTATCATAGTGAATTAGGCGCCGTTGATGAAAGTTAGCGGCGCTTATTTTTTTGCCATTTTCTTTACATTTGTTAATCGAAACGGATAGAGAGATGAAAAAGGTAGAATGTTTGTTATTGATAATTATTTGTATTACAATTAGTTGTGGTCAAAAACCAAAGCAACCCGCTTTAATTAAGGATAATAATGCTGACAGCAATGCTGAGTTGCCTGAAAAATTGGTGGAAGCAAAAGATCCTTATATTGGGCAGTATCTTGACGAATATAATGGAGAACCTAACTTGCAGATTTTCAAGCGCGGCGACCAATACGCAGTGCAAGTAGCCATTTTTAGGCTCACATCGCTTGACGATGGTGTCGGGCAACTAACTTCCGATGGGCTTGCCTTCACAGCCACTGACGCCAGCGGAAATCCGATAAGCGCTGTCATCACGCTAAATGCGGACACGGCTGTGGTAACCTTTACAAAATCAACATGGAGTTACATCGAAAATGGCGAAACCTTTAAATACATTCGTGAAATTGGAGCTGAGGAGATTATCAATCGCCTTTGCGAAATTTATGGGCGAGTGGCTCAGGGCAACTACAATAGTGATGAATTAGCTGAATATTATTGTTCATCTGATTGGAATAAAACTTTACATGCTATAAACGAATCTGATGCTAAAAACCCTGAAAATGTTGGCTTTTTCGATTTCGATTATTGGATTATGGCACAAGATTATGATAATATCAGCGTAAGCGATATTGTTGTTATTGACCTTAACAGTGCCGCACCTTTTGTTATGTTCAATTTACATAATTTGGGTAGTGAATTACTTATGAAACTTGATATTGTTAAAGAAAATGGAGATTGGAAAATTGACAATTTTAACTCGTTAGGCGCGGAAACATTAGATTTGAAGTCGGAAATGGTGAAATATTTGGATACTTTTTAATTTTGCGCACCTAACTTAAAAACGATTTGTTTAAAAATATTAAAATGAACTCTATTATAAACAAAATCAGCAAATTACTTGATAACGAATTTTTTGCGCTCATTTGGAATCTTATTTTGGCAATGCTTGTTTATATGGTTTGCCGATTTTTATATTTGGCTGAAAATCATAGCAGTTTCGAACTTTCAGGACATTTGCTTCCAATATTGAAAGGCGGATTGAAATTTGACCTTTCAGCGGTGCTTTACACCAACATTCTTATCATCATTTTATTTTCGTTGCCGCTGCACGTAAAGGATAAAATTCCACCATTGGTCAGCAAACTTATATTTATAATAGTCAATAGTTTAGCAATAGTTGTTAATCTTTGCGATGCTGTCTATTTCAATTTTACAGGTCGTCGCACAACAGCAACTATTTTTCAAGAATTTGCATCGGAAGATAATTTGGCGTCGATATTTGCGAAGGAGTTTGTAACTCATTGGTATTTAGTGCTAACAGCCATTTTATTGATAATGGCAATGCGGAAATTGTATAAGCACCCGGCATATAAACGCCCTGCAAATCTTGTTATTTATTATCCAGTGAAATTAGCCGCATTTTTGCTGATTATTTTCTTAACAATCAACGGAATGCGTGGCGGTTTTGGAACAGCAATCCGTCCTATCGCACTTAGCAATGCCAATCAGTATGTTACAAAACCTACCGAAACGGCATTGGTGCTTAACACACCATTCTCAATTTTGCGGACAATCGGTAAAAAAGCCTTTGTAACACCTAATTATTATAGTGCTGATGAATTGGAAAACATCTACAATCCTATTCATCAACCTGTTGATACAGTGCAATTTAAGTCCAAAAATGTAGTTGTTTTTATTATCGAAAGTTTTGGAAAAGAGTACATTGGCGCGCTCAACAAGCATATCGGTTCGGCTTACACGAGTTTCACTCCATTTACCGATTCGCTTATAGCTAACAGCCTGACATTCAGGTATTCATATAGCAATGGCCGTAAAAGTATCGATGGTATGCCATCGATATTGTCAAGCATACCGATGTTTGTAGAACCATTTTTTTTGACATCAGCATCGCTTAACAATCTTAGCGGATTGGCAGGCGAGTTGAAAAGCAAGGGCTACCAAACGGCTTTTTTCCATGGCGCGCATAACAATTCAATGGGATTTCAAGCATTTGCGCGTGCTACAGGATTTCAAGAGTATT
>CALBPW010000448.1 GCA_937899145.1 uncultured Bacteroidota bacterium | reverse complement strand
GCAAAGTGTATCCTTGGAGCGGCGACGGACTTCGCACCGACAACAAGAGATATTACGGCAGCTTCATGGCCAACTTCAAGAGAGGCCCTGGCGACTATATGGGTGTTGCAGGCGCACTAAACGATAACGCCGACATTACAGCTCCAGTATTCTCTTACTGGCCAAACGATTACGGCTTGTATTGCATGGCAGGCAATGTGAACGAATGGGTGGCCGATGTTTATCGTACAATGTCGCCTTCTGATATTGAAGAATTCCGGCCATTCCGTGGCAATGTGTTCAAAACATTAGTTCGCGATGAGGAGGGAAATGTGGCAGAGAAAGATAGTCTTGGCCGCTTGCGTTACCGTGAAGTATCGGAAGAAGAAGCTATTGACCGCCGTAACTATCAAACAGCCGACAACATCAACTACCTTGATGGTGATTTTGAATCAAGCCTTGATTACTCAAACGAAGACGCATCGCGTGAACGCGGCTCAAAACGTATGTACTTTACCGGTAAAGACCGCTTAGACCCGAATATGACCTCATTAGTCAGCGACCATGTTCGCGTTTATAAAGGCGGTTCGTGGCGCGATAGGATTTATTGGCTTGGCGCTGGCACCCGCCGCTTCCTTGACGAAAATCTTTCGCAAGACGATCTTGGTTTCCGTTGCGCAATGACTCGCGTTGGCGATTCGAAAGGTAATTAAACGTAATAAAAGAAAGCTCATAAAATGAGAGCCCTGACTGAAACAGGGCTTTCTTTTTAAAAAAACGACGCAGAAACATGAATACATCAGCACTCTACGAAATTTTTTTACAATATCCGCATATCTGCACCGACAGCCGTAAAGCGTCGGAAGACGCATTGTTCTTCGCGTTAAAAGGAGATAAAAACGACGGAAACAAATTTGCCGGGCAGGCTTTGCAAAAATGCCCGTATGCAATTGTTGACGACCCGAATGTCGCAAAAAATGACCATTATATATTGGTTGACAATGTGCTTGAAACATTGCAACGTTTGGCGGCTTACCATCGCAAGCGCTTAGGCATTCAGATAATTGCGATAACAGGTACAAATGGTAAAACAACAACAAAAGAACTTGTCGCGTGTGTGCTGTCGAAAAAATTTAATGTGTGCTACACCCAAGGCAATTTGAATAACCATATCGGTGTCCCATTGACACTGCTGTCAATAACCAAAGAACATAACTTTGGTGTTATTGAGATGGGGGCAAGTCATCCGGGCGAGATTGCAAAACTTTGCAAAATAGCGGCTCCCGATTTTGGGATTATTACAAATGTCGGGCGTGCTCATTTAGAGGGATTTGGCTCGTTTAATGCAGTAAAAGAAACTAAAGCTGAACTCTATCAATATCTGCACGACAACGACGGATTGGCTTTTGTAAACTACGATAATGAGATATTGGAGGATATGAACCCGCCACATTCGGTTGTTTACTACGGAACCAAGACTTTTACCCATTGCCAAGGTCGTGTAACTGATAATAGATTATTCCTATCAATTGACTGGGCGCCATCTGACGAGGTGATAACCGACGAAATTGGAGTCATAAACAACTCCGACTACCATATTCAAACACATTTGATTGGTGAATATAATTTTGAAAATGTGCTGGCAGCCGTGTGTGTCGGCTATAATTTCGGAATTAGCGCGGCAGATATTAAGAGTGCGATTGAGGATTATAAGCCTGAAAACAGTCGCTCGCAGTTAATTAAAACCCACAAGGGAAACATTGTTTTGGCAGACGATTATAATGCCAATCCATCGAGTATGGAAGCCGCGCTTAACAATTTTGCGAAAATTGAATTGCCAAACAAAATACTTATGCTTGGCGATATGCTTGAGCTTGGCGAAGCTACAACCCGCGAACATGCGGTTATTGTTGGCTTGATTGAAAAACTTGGATTTAAAAAGGTGTGTTTGGTGGGCCGGAATTATAGCAATATTAAAGACGCCCATAGGTATAATTGTTTTTATGATGTTGATGAACTTACTAAACATCTTGGAACTCAAAATATTACTAATGCCTCAGTATTAGTAAAGGGTTCGCACGGAATGCACATGGAAAAAGTGATTCCGATGCTGTGATATTATTATTTGTGATTTAAGAACCAGCCCCCCCGACAGATGACAGGATTAGGAATTAGGTGATAGAATTTAAAGTAGAATATCAGTAAAGCCGGTGTCGTGCATCGGCTTTTTTTGTACACAAAAATTAAAAGCCGGATAATTGGTGAATTGGCTAATTGATAAAACTTTAACGGGAAAAAATCAAAATGAAAACATAACAAAATGCAATTGCCAGAAAAACCATAAACTATAGCTTGCTTAGCTATCTTATTGAAAAACAGCGTCAAAATACATTTGATGCTGTTTTTTTTATAGTATAAAAAAGACATTTTTCTAATTATTGGCGACATAGTTGAAATATACACCCAAAGCCCTCAGATACTTTTGTTTTGAGTGATATAATTTTTTTCATGGAGGTTTGGTTTAGAATTATCCAAAGTTTGTCAGTCGCATTTAGCCGACTGGCAAATTGAGGATGAAAGAAAATTAGGGAGATAGATAAAAACGAAAAAAAATTATCAGTAACAGAAAGACAGAAAACTTAAAATATGAGTATCAATTTTAATGAACGGTTAAAACAAATTCGCGCTGAACATGAGGCTCTTATTACAAGAAAAAATGAGCCTGTGGAGTGCGGATATAATGGTATTTACCATAAATATAGGTATCCTATACTTACGGGTGCGCACGCACCAATTGAGTGGCGGTACGATTTGAATCCTGATACCAATCCATTCCTTATGGAGCGCATCGGGATTAATGCAGCCTTTAATGCAGGTGCGATTAAGCTAAATGGAAAATATTTGGTAATGGCGCGCGTTGAGGGAAACGACCGTAAGTCGTTTTTTGCTGTAGCCGAAAGTCCAAACGGTGTTGACAACTTCCGTTTTTGGGAATACCCGGTTGTAATGCCCGAAACTGAAGACCCTGACACCAATGTTTACGATATGCGCCTCACACAGCACGACGACGGATATATATATGGCGTGTTCTGCACCGAGCGCAAAGACCCGGCCGCACCTGATGGCGACACCAGCAGCGCTGTTGCAGCCGCTGGCATTGCCCGCACCAAAGATTTGAAAACTTGGCAACGCTTGCCCGACCTCATCTCTCATGCAGGGCAGCAACGCAATGTCGTGCTTTTCCCGCATTTTGTCGATGGGCAATACGCCTTCTACACCCGCCCGCAAGACGGATTTATCGACACCGGCAGCGGTGGTGGCATAGGCTGGGGGCTTTGTCCCGATATTACTCATGCCGAGGTGAAAGACGAACTTATAATTGATGCAAAAACATACCATACTATATATGAAGTGAAAAACGGTATGGGGCCGGCTCCGATACGAACACCGCAAGGCTGGCTCAACTTGGCGCATGGCGTGCGCAATACAGCCGCGGGCTTGCGCTACGTGCTTTATATGTTCATGAGCGACCTTGAAAAACCTTGGCAAGTAAC
>CALBPW010000447.1 GCA_937899145.1 uncultured Bacteroidota bacterium | reverse complement strand
CCGTGCATGATAGGACCGACAACCAAGAAACCGAGAGCCATTGAAACTGTCAATGTCAAGATAAAGGGCAGCCGTACTCAGGTGGGAAACCTCAACGCGTACAGTCTCACTGCTTATATCGACGCCGACAATGTGACCTCCACCGGAAAAAAGACCCTTTCTATCAAGGTCAAGGGCGGCAGCAATGTCAACTATGAAATAGACTCTATCTCCCCATCATCGGCGATCGTGGTATTTGATAAGTACGACACAAGGGAGTTCAATATCAAGCCCAAAATGCCCAATATTCTCATTACTATATTTATTAATAGGATTAATACTTCTTGCAATCTGCTTTGGTAGCCCATGCATAAGTCGATTTATAACAAAAAATTGGGCTCGCACATGCTTATTAATACTTAACATAAAAGTAAACTTCATTGGCCAAATTCCTTCGCAGCGTGCTATATTGATGGCAAATCATCGCAGTTACATTGATATTTTTTTAGTTTTTTCGCGCTATCCTGCATCAATTGTAGCAAAAAAGGAATTGGGAAAATGGCCGATAATTGGTTGGAGTGTGCGACTTGCACGTATGATACTTGTTGACCGCAATAGCAAAAGTAGCATGATAGCCACAATGCGAGCCATCAAAGCCGAAATTGACACAGGTGGCAGTGTGATACTTTTTCCTGAAGGCGGTATTAAATATGGAACGCTGACTGCGCCTTTTAAGCATGGTTCGTTCAAAATAGCGCAAACAACCAACACCTCAGTTGTGCCAGCCGCCATCTATTATCACGACCCCAATATGACTTGGGGCGAAGAGTCGTTCTTGACAAATTTCTATCGGCAAATGGGAAAGTGGCGCACCGATGTCGATTTTTGGATTGGCGCACCGATAAGTGCTGAATCAGATGTTGCGCTTATGGAAATGGTTAAGTTGGCAATAGACGAAAAATTGGGAGAATTTTCGGGAACGGAATAAATATTTAAAATTATGACAGTTACAACAACACACATAATTCCAAATCGCGAGATTGAGCATATTTTGGGTATAGCGCGCGGAAGTACAGCTCGCGCTAAGCATATAGGCAACGATTTTATAGCCGGGCTGAAAAATATTGTTGGTGGCGAAATTGAAGAGTACACCCGATTGCAAGCCGACTCGCGTGAGCAAGCAATGCAACGTATGATTAAAGATGCCGAACGTTTAGGCACTGACACCATTGTTGGAATGGCTTTTGCAACATCGGTAATTACGCGTGGGGCCGCTGAAATTTTGGTTTATGGAACAGTTGTAAAACTCAGATAATATGATAATTGCGAAATTATACGGCATCGGATTGGCTGTTTCGGCAATCATCATTATTTGCCTAATTGTACGTCGCATCAAGAATAAGAAAACCGAAAATTTCGAAAAACGCAATGATTAACATTAATATTGGCAACGAATTAAAAGCCATAAACCCAACAATGGCGCTTGGTGTGTTGGAGTGTAAAGTTAAAAACACCGAATTTGACAAAAAACTTTGGAATGAAATAGACACACTAACATTACAAATACGCAATACGTTAACTCCTGACGCTATAAAAGAACACCCACAAATCGCTGCCACGCGTCGTATGTATGCCGATTGTGGGAAGGACCCAAGTCGCTACCGTCCAAGTGCCGAAGCTCTTATGCGCCGACTTGTAAAAGGTAATAACCTATATCAAATCAACACTTTAGTCGATTTGGTGAATCTTGTTTCGATGCGCTCAGGCTACTCAATTGGCGGTTTTGACGCCGACAAAATAGAAGGCGATGTGGAGGCTGGCATAGGACGCGAGGGTGAGCCATATAATGGCATTGGACGCGGACCGCTTAACATTGCTTGTCTGCCCGTCTTGCGTGATGCCCATAGCGGTTTTGGTACGCCCACAAGCGATGAAGAACGAACTGCAATGAGCCTCGAAACTACGCACTTACTGATGGTTATAAACGCTTACGATGGTGAAAATATCCTGCCTGATATTTTGCAATATTCTGAAAGATTGCTAAAAGAATATGCTGATGCAACCGAGATTGAAAAAAAGATTGTAAAATAAAGGGAGTTAGAGATATAGAAAAATAGTGAGTTAGAGATTGCAGTTAACCTATACAACGATTATCCGTTCCGATAGTTATCGGGGCGTCAATTCACCAATCAATAATGGTCAACGAAACAGATAAATATTTGACACTGAATGGTTATTCAGAAGGCGTATATAAGGAGAAAGGAAGCCGTTTTTTGGCCTTTGCATGGCCTGTTACAACTGAAGATGAAGTGCGCCAACATGTTAAAGAATTGAAAAAGACCTATTTCGATGCGCGTCATCATGTTTATGCTTTTCGTCTTGGAGCCGATATGAAAACCTACCGCTGCAGCGACGATGGCGAGCCTGCAAATTCCTCAGGACCACCAGTTTTGGGGCAAATACAATCTGCTAATTTGACTAATGTGCTGATAGTTGTTGTCCGCTATTTTGGTGGCACAAAACTTGGAGTCCCGGGGCTTATAAACGCCTACCGCACTGCTGCGGCCGATGCCATTGCCAACAATACAATTGTAGAACAGTATGAACAAGATTGTTTTACAATAAAGTTCAGCTACACTGCAATGAACGACGTTATGCGTGTGCTGAAAGAAGACAATCCAACACAAACCAATCAACAGTTTGATAATGAATGTAGTATTGATCTTTCAATCAGAAAAACTCAAGGCGGCGCGCTACGGAAAAAATTGGCAAAGGTTGAAGGTGTGGAGATTAAAAATATGTGTTAATTATCAATACTTTAAACCCTATCTTACGTTAAAATTCAGCAATTCTTTATCGCCAATGCGTGCTACTAAATTATCGCCAATTTGGACAGGGGCAATGCCTGGTGGTGTTCCTGTGTAAATTAAATCGCCAATTTTGAGTGTGAAAAATTTTGATACATAAGCGATTATATCGTCAAAAGAAAAAATCATATCGCGGCTATTGCCTTGTTGAACAATTTGTCCATTTTTTTTGAGAGAAAAATCGATATTGTTCAAATCGCCAAGTTCAGCTTTATTCACAAATCCGCCAAGTGGCGCCGAGCCATCAAATCCTTTGCTGATAGACCACGGTAAGCCCACAGCAGTTGCCTCTTGTAACATGTCGTGTGCTGTAAAATCAATGCCAATGCCAATTTCATCGTAGTACCGATTAGCAAATTTTTCAGGTATATTTTTCCCAAGCCGGTTTATTTTAACAATAAGTTCAACTTCGTGGTGAATGTCGTTTGAGAAATCGGGATAAAAAAACGGTTGGTTGCGCTGAATTAGAGCGGTTTCTGGCATTAGAAAAATAATTGGTTCGGTAGGCAGATTATTATCTTGTTTTGCAGTGCTATTAACATAATTCCGAGCAACTCCAATGATTTTCATGACTTATAGATTTAGAAAGTTACACTTTACTCTTTACACATTACTTCAAATTTTCCAATTTTATTCGTGTTAGCACACGTTTTGTGTAAAGCGGGAAGGCTGAATTCAGAATCCAACTATAATAACCGGGATCCTTCTTAAATGTTTCAATTACCGGTTTCCCTTTGTATTTGCCAAAATTGAAAGTTACCTCGCCGTTTTCGTTGTAAATTAGTTGTCCTGCAAAATCGGCATTTTTGTTGTGCGACGAGAAATTAGAAAGAGCATCTATATCATTTACAATAGGTTTCGATATTTGTCCATGGTCGTTATACTCCACACCATTGTACATGTCAAGTTGCGCTTTGAGAACCTCGTAAGTAGCTTCAATGTCGGCCGCAGCGGCATGAGCTCCCTCTAAATCCTTGTGGCAGTAGAATTTATAAGCAGCTGTCAAATCGCGTTTTTCCATTTTATGGAAGATGACTTGCACATCAACAAATTTGCAACGCGAAAAATCGAACTCAACGCCAACGCGTTCACATTCCTCGGCAAGTAATGGAATGTCGAATTTGTTACTGTTAAATCCGCCAATATCGCAACCTGTAATTATTCTTACAAATTCTTTGGCGTATTGTTTGAAAGTCGGCATGTCTTTTACATCATTGTTTGTGATGTGATGTACAGATATTGCCTCTTCTGAAATTGGCATTTCCGGGTTAATTCGTTGGCAACCGCGTTCTTCTTTTCCGTTCGGGGAAATTTTGAGATACGATATTTCAACTATACGGTCGCTTACAATGTTTAAACCTGTAGTTTCAAGGTCAAACAATACCAAAGGTCGCTTTAATGTTAAATTCATACTTTAAAGTTTGGAGAGTTTAGTATGCTTAATTTCGATAGTCATCGGAATGGGAAGTTTGGAAATTGTTGCATGCAGGCAATTAATACCGGCACCTGATTCCCTGTAACTAACACCAACACCAAGCACTTACAATGATGCTAAAATTTCTTTCACTTTTTGAGCCACAAGGCGGCTTTCGGCTTTGCCACTTAACTGTTTGTTAGCCACGCCCATAACCTTGCCCATATCTTGCGGACCTTTGGCACCGACAGCCTCAATTACTTTGCGTACTTCGGCTTCAATTTCGGCTTCGCTAAGTTGCGCGGGTAAGTAAGTCGCAATAACTTCGGCTTCAAATAATTCCTTGTCGCTCAAATCGTTGCGGCCATTGCTTTTGTACAGTTCAGCCGATTCTTTGCGTTGCTTGACAAGTTTTTGAATAACCTTCAATTCGGTTTCTTCCGACAAAGTTTCTGATGCGCCCTTTTCGGTTTTAGCTAACAAAAATGCAGCTTTGATAGCGCGCAAAGCTTCAAGTTTTTCCTTCTCTTTAGCCAACATTGCGGCT
>CALBPW010000446.1 GCA_937899145.1 uncultured Bacteroidota bacterium | reverse complement strand
AGGAACTTTATCCCGTAATCAATGGCGTTACCGATGCCGCAGGCAACGTTATTCAGAAAGAAGACCCGTTCTTTACCAATCCGGGCTTGGTGCTTGTGTTTGGTGCATTGTGGCTCACAAACCTCGGCTACTGGGGCTTCAACCAGTACATCATACAGAAAGGTCTGGCAGCAAAATCGTTAGACGAAGCCAAAAAAGGTATGGTTTTTGCCGCTGTTTTGAAGATTTTGATTCCGTTTATCGTTTGTATTCCAGGCGTTTGCGCCTACTTTATTATGAATGGCAATGTTGACGGAGTTCCAATTATTGATAAACTTGCCGGACACCTTCACGGTGCCATCAACCGTAGCGATGATGCCTATCCGTATCTGATTAGGAACTTTACGCCTGTGGTTGTCAAGGGATTGAGCTTTGCGGCGTTGGCTGCGGCTGTCATCTCGTCGTTGGCATCGATGTTCAACTCCACATCAACGCTTTTCACAATGGATATTTACAAGCAGTTTATCAACCCCAAAGCGTCTGAAACCAAATTAGTTAACGTTGGTCGTCTGACCTCAGTAAGTGCACTTGTCATCGCACTTATCGCAGTCTATCCGTTGATGGGCGGAATCGACCAGGCATTCCAGTTCATTCAGGAATATTCAGCGTTTGTATATCCCGGCGTTGTGGTTATTTTCAGCCTTGGACTTTTGTGGAAACGCGCAAGTGGCACGGCTGCCATTGTTGCTGCCATCGGAACATTCGCATTCTCAATTATTTACAAGTTTGCTTTTCCCGAAATGCCATTCTTGGTGCGCTCGGGCGTTGTGTTCATCACGCTTGTCATACTGTTCGTATGGCTGTCGCTGCGCAACAAAGACACCGAAGCCGCTACCGAACTTTCGCAGGAAGACATTAAAACTCAGCTTTTGTGGAGCAAGATAATGTTTGTTGTAGCTGGCATTTCGTTCGCATTGTTTATTGCAACATTCTTCAGCAAGACATTGCAGGATTACGGAATGTTTGGCGCAATGATATTCTTTGCCGCCATCACTGGCACAATTGGCTACTATCTGCGTTCTAACGCTCTTGATACTGTGCAAGATAAGAAACTTGTCGCTATCGATTTGGCTATATTTAGAACCGACAAAGTCTTCAACATTGGTGCATTTGCCGTTATTGCAATTCTTACGATACTCTACATTGCATTATGGTAAAAAACACATATCTGATAAACTATGCCGCTAATGCAAAATAATCATTAGCGACATAGTTATTTTAAGTGCTTTTATTTGATATACAATAATTTACCTTTGTCAGAAAAGGCATTGGAAAGACATTCCTTACCCTTTTCGACTCAAGTTTTTTTTGAAAATGTTAGAAGAATTAAAAGAAAAAGTGTTCCGAGCCAACCTCGATTTGGTAAAGAACGGCCTTGTCCTATTCACATGGGGCAACGTCAGCGGCATAGACCGCGAAAAGGGCCTCGTGGTCATCAAGCCTTCGGGCGTCGACTACGACGTGATGAAAGCCTCCGACATGGTAGTCGTTGACCTCAGCAGCGGCAAAGTAGTGGAAGGCGACCTCAATCCATCGTCCGACACTCCCACACACTTGGTGCTCTACCGCGCCTTCAAAAACATCGGCGGCGTGGTTCACACTCACTCGCAGTACGCCACGGCATGGGCGCAGGCAGGCAAGGACATCCCCAACATCGGCACCACCCACGCCGACTATTTCTACAAGGAAATCCCCTGCACCCGCGACATGACCGAAAAGGAAGTGAAAGGCGACTACGAACTCGAAACCGGCAACGTGATTGTTGAGCGTTTCAACGGTTACAACCCCGACCACACCCCGGGCGTCCTCGTCAAGAACCACGGGCCGTTCTCGTGGGGCACATCGCCCGCAAACGCCGTCTATAACGCCACAGTAATGGAGTACGTTGCAAAAATGGCGTTTGTGTCATATTCGGTAAATCCGCAGACGACGATGAACCCCCTCCTCATCGAAAAACACTACATGAGGAAGCACGGTCCGAATGCATATTACGGTCAAAAAGGACAGAAACATTAAATAATAACTACGAAAAACACGAAAAACGCTAAAATAATATTCGTGTGATTCATAGTTGAATAAGATAAAAAAATATAACAATAACATAACTGCGAAAAGTTTTCGTGTTTTTCGCACTTTTCGTAGTAAAAAAAAATATTAAAAATGGCTTTTGAAAATTTAGAACTCTGGTGGGTCACTGGTGCCCAACTTCTTT
>CALBPW010000445.1 GCA_937899145.1 uncultured Bacteroidota bacterium | reverse complement strand
AACCAGGCGGCGGGCCATCCGGAGCGAACCCAGTGACATCGCCAAGCGCATAACCGATTTTCAGGTCGGCAAATGGCACAAATTTGCCAACTGGCATCTCATAGTTAACATTAAAAAAGAACGGCATTGTAAAATCGAAATAGGTACCGTCATCGCAGTAATCATATCTGTAATCGTAACTATCGTTGTTGTTGGTTACAAACTGCAACGAAGCTCCCATACCCATATACAGATTGTTCGACTGAATGCCATGCACTGTGGTAATCGCAAAGCGATCATACGGCTGCGAGCTTACACCCGAAAAGATATTCATACCAGCAAATCCGCGGTAGCCATTAGTTAGCGACGCTGATTCCGTTTCCGCATTCTGAGCCACAGCACACATACACATTATTGCTGCTGTAATTGATAAAAGAAGTTTTTTCATATTTTGCCTTTCCTATTAACTCTCTTTTTGAATTTCTATAAAATGACAAAATTACAACCTTCAACCCTACCTCGGAAAGAGGGATTGGAAGAATAAAATTGATTTTGCCGCCTGCAATATTTTAGACATCCTATTCCCTCAACTTTTTTACATTTGCGGAAAAAATGCTATGGAAAATAGAATTGGCTTTGGCTCACGTTTGGGTGCCTATTTAATCGACATTATTCTTGTTTGGGTGCTTGCGTTTGTTATGTGCAAGATGTTTCCTGATTTTCTGTTAGACACAGCTTCTGAACAACTTAACCAATCAATTGCCACTAATCCTTTGTTAGCAGATAGTTTTAATGCGCAAATGGAGCAATTAACGCTTTCGCTTATCAGATTTGTGTTAATGATTGTCTTTGCCCGGCTGATTCTATTTTTACCAGAAATTTTTTTTGCAGCATCGCCAGGTAAGATGATGCTGAAATTGCATATAGCCAAAGCTGATGGAACGGAGGCTTCACGCTTTGCCTTACTTGGCAGATACGCCATAAAGCATTGTGCAAAAATCTTTACGGTTTTAGCCTACATCGGACTTGCAAGTTTGTTTAACGTACTATCAAGCCTTTGCGGATTTGTTGTTTTTACAGGTTGTTTTTTTGCTGCCGGCGATGCTCATCAAGCTTTGCACGACAAAATATGCGATACTGCCGTATTCAAACAATCGGCAACTAACAACGAAACCTGCTGACATAAAAACACTTACCAAACAATTGTTCCCACAATATTTCGATGTCCGCCATAATTACGAAACTCGCAAAGGTAGATGCCTTGCCATGTGCCAAGATTAAGTTTGTGGTTTGTAATTGGTATTGTAACCGATGGGCCAATTATCGATGCCTTAATGTGAGCGGGCATATCATCAGCGCCTTCAGTATCGTGCTGATAATTAGGATCATTTTCGGGGATTAACTTGTCAAAGACATATTCAAAATCGGCACGTACCGACGGATCGGCATTTTCATTTATTGTAAGTGCCGCAGATGTGTGCTGAATCATCAAGTGCAGGATGCCTTGCTCCGGCAATTCCGGCAAATTTTTTGTTATAGTACCTGTAATTAGGTGATAACCACGATGATAGTTGGGTAGTGTAATTTGAAATTGTGATACCATAAATCTTCTTTTTTAGACATTTATCAATCTTTCTAAAACAGATGATTAAAGTAGTCAATTATTACATTATGCACAATAAATTTTGAACATTTAAGTTTATTTTTGCGAACTCAAAAATCGTTTAGTGAAAAATCTGTTAATCACCATTTTGTTACTATTTGCAAACACATCGTTTGCGCAAACTTGCATTTTTGGTAAGGTTACAAACCAATCTGGTGAGCCGCTTGAGTTTGCGAATGTGGTGCTGAAAGGTAGCGCGTCTGGCACTGTCACAAACGAACGGGGTGAGTACGAATTGGCAATTCCCGCTGAACAACCGGTTTATATATCATTTTCGATTATCGGTTATCAGACTGATTGGGAAGAAGTTATGCTTGCCAACGGTCAACGCCGCCGGCTTGATGTGGCATTGATTGCCATCTCGCAGGAAATTGAGCAAGTTACAGTGGAAGATGTGCAAGTGCGCAAAAGTACACTGATGCGCCTTAATCCGAAGGTAATGACCGTATTGCCAGACGCATCGGGCAGTATTGAGAGTTTGATAAAAACTATGCCTGGCGTTGTGTCAACCAACGAGATGAGCTCACAATATTCAGTGCGAGGTGGCAGTTTCGACGAAAATTTGGTTTATGTGAACGGCATCGAGGTGTATCGCCCTTTTTTGGTGCGCTCAGGACAGCAAGAGGGCTTGAGTTTTGTAAATAGCGATATGGTGTCGTCGCTGCTGTTTTCGGCAGGCGGATTTGACGCCAAATATGGCGATAAAATGTCGTCGGTGCTTGATATTAAATATAAGCGCCCAAGCGGTTGGGGCGGCACTGCATCAGGCAGTTTGTTTGGCGGCGCGGTTATGTTGCATGGCGACAGTTTCGGGCATCGGCTACATCACATCTCAGGATTGCGCTACAAGACAACAAAATATCTGCTGAACTCACTCGAGACATCAGGCGATTACGAGCCTAAATTTCTTGATTTTCAGACATATATTTCGTTCGACCTAACCGACCGAATTGAAATAGGATTCCTTGGAAACTGCTCAACAAATGTTTACAATTTTGAGCCGCACAATCGACGCACAAAATTTGGCTTGATGAATCAGCCGATGGAGCTGCGCATGTTTTTCGAAGGCTGCGAGAAAGACGCCTTCTACACCTGCACTGGCGCGCTTTCAGCCGATTATAAAGTGAACGACGATTTGCATCTGAAACTTATTGCGTCGGCTTTTAGCACACACGAGAGCGAAACATACGATATTCTTAGCGAATACTTTATAAATGAGATAGATAACGCCATTGGCGCTGATACGTATGGCGATAGTGTGCGCTCGGTAGGGATTGGAGCGTTTCGGAATCACGGGCGTAATTACTTGACTGCCAATGTTATGACTGCCGAATTTAGAGGAATGTGGAATTTGAACCGGCATTTAAAATAACTTTTGCTTTTCCTCCAAAGAAAGCAGAAGGAGTTTCATATTCTGTTGGTAGAGCTATTATCGATGATACTTCACTTATCAGCGCTACCATAAGATCGGAAGAGCACACGTCTGAACTCC
>CALBPW010000444.1 GCA_937899145.1 uncultured Bacteroidota bacterium | reverse complement strand
CCAACCTTCACTCACCGCAAGTACGGGAGTGGGGATGATTGCGGATAATCATATAATAAAATATAGATTGTGTCGCTTCTTTCAGTTCATAGTAAACCTCGCCTAAGCAATGGAAAATCAGCGCATTAACTTCTGAAGTTGAATCAGCCGAACCACGAGTATCAATTAATGATTGTTCAAGTAAATCTTTGGATTTAAGCAAACTATCCACATTTAAATAAGATGCGCCAGCATAGTATGCTGCAATTAAATAGTTGTCGTAATTTTTGCAACATTTAAACCCTACAGCTGCCTGTTCATACAATTTTGCCGCTTCAATTTCATCTGTTTGGTTTTGAGCCGATTGAAAATCATGAATAGCTTCGCGTTCGTTACAGTTTTGAGCGAAAGCGTTTAATACGATAAATGACAAAAAAAGTGTCGGAAGTAACTTCATCATAGTCTTCTGAAAAAAAATGCCCGAAAGTAAACACAGTCGGGCATTTTTGCATTAATGTTAAACCTTAAAAATTCAGATTATTTCTTATCCAAGCATCGACAGCCTCTGTTGTGGTTTTGCCATAAAAATCATTTACAAACGATGACGATGCTGTAACTTTATCTTCTCGATTACCTTTGTAGGTATCGAATATCAATTTTATTTCTTCTTCCAAACCATCTTCAGCATAAATTGGGCTGAATTCTGTTTTGTTGCTTTCACCAAACTCATCATTATAGGTTAAGGTAACTTTTTCCGGTTTATCTTCAAGAAGAGATGCTGGCAAAACAAGTTTGCCATTTTTAAACTCCATACGTTCAAAATAATTCTTATCGCCTGAATTATAACTAATTACAAAATAACTATCGTCGTTGATTTGGAGTTTTTCGTTATCTATTTTTAAACTATCGAAACCCGAAACAAAGATATCGCCATAATAGTATTCAATTACCTCCGACGATTGTGCCGGCAAGGCTGCACGCACACTCATTCCGCTCGAAGACGGTAAAAATTGAGAGCCTTCGTTCCCATTGCGAGCGCTCAAAACAACGCACCCCTTGTCTTTATTTACCACCAAAGCACGTGAGTAATCGGTTTTAAAGTCGAAATTCTCGTTGCTGACAACCTCTTCGCCAACTGACAAAAGATTACCCGTTTTAACTCTCTGAATTTCTCCTTGAACTTTGACTACTTTGTAATTCAAATTTTGCGCAATTGATGCTAACGGCAACAATATCAACGATATTGCTATCGCCTTTATACTCAAATTAATAGTTTTCATCATTAAAATATAAAGTTGGTTTTATAGCAATACAAATATATGTAATATTTTTTTACAACCAATTTGAATTGCAATTTTGCCAACGACGTTCGTCAAAAAAAACATACAAGCAAATCATATTTTGCAATCTATTGATTATTAAATACATCACACATTTATTTTTTCCTTTTTATTTTCTTTTCTAATTATTGTTACATTTGCCAAAAATCATAAAAATGCATAAATCAACTTCAATTTGTGTTCTACTATTACTATTGGTTCAAATAGCTTTTAGTCAGAACATTACACGCAATCAGTATATAAATAAATACAACAAAATAGCAGTGCAAGAGATGCATCGTGTTGGCATTCCAGCAAGCATAACATTGGCGCAAGGCATTCTTGAATCAGGCGATGGCAATAGTTCGTTGGCTCGAAAAGCAAACAACCACTTCGGAATTAAGTGCCACAAAGATTGGAAAGGAGAATCGATGTATCATGACGATGACCGCCCAAATGAGTGTTTTCGGAAGTATAAAGATGCAAACCAATCGTTTATCGACCATTCCGAATTTCTTTGCACACATCAGCGTTACGCTTTCCTATTTGATTATGGCACAACCGATTACAAACGTTGGGCAAAAGGTTTGAAACAAGCAGGCTACGCCACCAGCAAAACTTATGCCGACAGATTAATTCAAATTATTGAAGAAAATAATTTGCAACGATTTGATACTGAGGTAAAACCACAAACAACCCCCAAAGTACAAACCGAAATAGCAACAAAAACCAACAACTTCATTGAAGTTGATGTAAACGATATGGAAATTGCACCATTTGGAAATATTAAGTCGATAAATGGTGTTGATTATGTAGAGGCGCAGATGGGTGATAACATTGAAAAAGTGGCAGCACGTTATGGTATGGAACCATGGCAAATTCGTAAATTTAATGAATTGGATAGCAACACGAAACTATCTGTTGGACAACGGCTTTACATCCATAGCAAACGCGCAAAGGCTGAATCGAAAAGCAAAACTCACATTGTACAAAAAGGTGAAACAATGCACGATATCGCACAACAATATGCAATAAAATTAAAATCGCTATATAAATTAAATTCAATGATTTACGGCTCTCAGCCAACCGAAGGCGATACTATTCAATTGCGTAAAAAAGTTAAAAAATAAACTAATTGCTCACTAACTATAGACACAAGGGCTACAAAGTTATATTGAATCCCATTATCAATTATTTTTCACCCTTTATCAACCAAATAAATATATAATGCTTATTTACTCTAATTTTACATTGAAAAAATGTATGAACAAAATTGATGTCAATAACCAAAAAATAGTTGCACTATGAAACGCAGATTTACACTTTTAGCAATCGCCACATTTTTGTCAACAACATTAATGGCAGCTTGGGACGGCAGCACAACGGCAGAACCATCCGGATCTGGTACCGAAGCATCGCCTTACTTAATTGCAACAGAAGCTAATTTGGCTTGGGTTGCGGCTAATAGCTCATCGTGGAGCAAGTATTTTCAGCAAACTGCCGATTTGGATTTAGGCAGTTACAGTTGGACACCTATCGGAAATAATTCAACCAAATTCACAGGAACATACGATGGTAACGGTTATTTGATTGATAATTTGTATTATAACGACCCATCAGCAGATTACGCAGGTTTGTTTGGATACGTAAGTGGTGGCACATTAATCAACATAACAATTGGAAGCGGATATGTATATGGGAATGGGGCTGCAAGTGGTTTGTGCGGATATGCAGTAGGTTCAACAATATCATATTGCGCTAATAATGCAACTGTGTATGCAAAGCAAGAACAAAATGGTGGTATATGCGGTTATGCAGAAAATTCTACAATTTCTGATTGTATAAACTATGGGCTTATTTCAGGATTTAACTTTACCGGTGGCGTAGTTGGAAGATGCAAGAAGGATAATGTAACTATTAAAAATTGCGTAAATGTTGGTCAGGTATTTGGTATGCGAGTAACATGTGGCAATTTAGTTGGCTTTAACGATGGTTTTGCAGCTAAAATAACTAAATGCTATTATGATAATCAAATAAATTCATCAATAGGTGTAACGTCTTCAAAAACTGCAATTGAAACCAATAACGACCTGCCAGGCAGTTTTGAAGGTAAAGCGACATCTGCAATAGTTGGTACAGGATTACAATCGGCTTTAGGAACAACTAATTGGTATTTTGAGAGCGGAATGTATCCTCGCCTGCGAATCAACTACAACAAATCGGCAATCGTATTAGCGGCAACTCCCGTTACATTAGCATCGGGCGAACAAGCCGATGCCGTTGCGACCAACTTTACAGTTTCCACTGCCAATAGCGTTTCATGGACAAGTGAAAACACATCAAATTTAACAATAAGCGGAAGTTCTGCAACTATTTTAAAATCGACAGGCATCATTATCACTGGCACAAAAGACGGTTACACAAAAAACATATTTTTAAAGACAAACAAATCGGGCGCAACTGCTATTGGTTCAAGCACATCGCCACTAACTATTGAAAGCGAAGATGATTTGAAAAACTTACGTACGGCAGTTAACACATACGGCTCGTACAAAGGTTGCGCAGCGTACGACGGATTTAAAGGCATCCATTTTAAAGTGACAGTAGATATTGCGCTAACTGATTGGACAGAGCCTATCGGTATTCATAACTCATTTAAAGGTATTTTTGATGGTAACAATCGTAGCATCAGCAATATTAACACAGACCAAATGAGTGATGGAATACCAATTGTAGGCGGGCTATTTGGCTGTGCATCTTATGGCGAAATAAAAAATATCACACTTACAAGCGGAGTTGTAAGTGGCACAACATTTGTTGGAGGTATTTGTGGTTCAACATTTTGCGAAACACTCACAAATTGCACTTCATATTGTAATGTAAACATCGATAATAACAAATACGCTGGTGGTATTGTTGGTGTTGATAAAGGATATTCGGAACTTATTGATTGTCAGAATTATGGCAAAATCTCAAGTGCTGATTGCATTGGTGGTATTATGGGCGCAAGTAATATGTCATCAATTTTTTCAGGCTGCATCAACTATGGAACTATTACTTGTTCAACTCAAAAAGCAGCTGGAATATGTGGCAGTGTGGCTGATAACTGTCAATTAAAAAATTGCGAAAACCACGGCAATGTAACAGCAACAAACAACGCTTCAGTTGGTGGAATTTTTGGAATCACAAGTACAATAAGTAGTCTTTCAATAGTTAATTGCATAAATAGTGGCACTATTTTAGGAAAACAACATGTTGGTGGTATTGGCGGGCAAATAATTGGAACGGCAACTATTGAGAACTGTGTAAACATTGGTTCAATAACATCTTCATCAAATAATGCCGGTGGAATTGCCGGATTAACAAAAACTGGTGTCTCTATTTCAAACTCATTCAACGCTGGAAAAATATTAGCGTCCACAGATAATGGTGGAATTGTTGGATCTTCGACCTCTAATGACGCAGTAATTTTTTGTCTAAATATAAGTAATATACCTTCTGGTAAAGCCATAACACCAGGCTCCGCCACCATCACCAACTGCTACTACGACTCACAAATGTGCCCAATTGGCAGTACAGGAAAACTAACTTCAGATATGATTGGCACTTCTCTACAATCAGATTTAGGCACAACCAACTGGACTTTCACCGAAGGCATATACCCGATGATTACAACTTTGAAGGAATCGGATTATATGATTGCCGCCGCAACACCACTAACTCTTAACTCAACGGAAAAAGTAAGTAGCGTATCAAAAACTTTCGCCTACGGCACAAGCAACTCAGTTGAATGGACTTGTGATGAGCCTGAAATTGTATCGTTCTCAAACGGAACAGGCTACATTTCAAATCCTGATAGCGACACCCCTGTTGAAGTTGTTGTTAGTAAAGGCGATGCAAATAAAAAAATCGCCATGACAATAAAAACTAAAGGCGCACTTACCAAACCTGATATATCGTGGACTTTGCCCAAATCAACAATTGCCTTTGGAACAGTTATGACAGCATCAATGCAAAACGCAACTGAGACCAATGGATATGCAGGCAAGTTCCACTATAGTTTTAACGTTGGCGATATTCTTCATGCAGGAACACATACACTTACTGCAACATTTGTCCCGGACGATGACGAAACTTATGCAACAAAAACCGCGACTGCTATTTTAACAGTCAGCAAAGGCGAACCTGTCATAACTTGGAGTCCTGAAACAACTATTACATACGGCGATGAAGATTCAGATACTAAGCTAAAAAACGCCATCGCTACCGATGCTAATGGCGATGCAATCGATGGAAAATTCTACTACACCATTCCTGCACTTACAGTAGGCCCAAAAGATATTTCGGTAGAATTTATCGGGACAAATTATTCGACCTCAACACCAATAGAAAAAACAATCACCGTTGTTGCTGCGACACCAACAATTGCTTGGGCGGAACCTGCTGCAATCGATTATGGCACAGCACTTTCAACACTACAACTGAGCGCAGTTAGTGGTATTGCCGGCACATTTGCTTATTCAGAAAATGGTTCAACAATCGATGCTGGCGACATACTTAACGCAGGCACTCACACTTTAACTGCAACATTCACACCATCATCAGGCAACTATCAAAGTGGAACAACAAAAGAAGTAACATTGGTTGTCAACAAAGTTACACCAACCATTACTTGGGACACACCGTCCAACATTGTTTATGGCACTGAACTTTCGGCTACACAATTGTCTGCTACAGCCGACCAAACCGGTGCCATTACTTATGCCGAAAATAGTTCAGCAATAACAATCGGCAATGTGCTTGATGCTGGCAGCCATATTGTTACCGCTACATTTACACCAACTGACGCCGCTAATTATAATCCGGCAACAAAAGATGTAACCATCACCGTTACAAAAGCAACTCCAGAAATAACTTGGGCAACACCCGCCGATATTACTTACGGCACTGCATTGTCAGCCACTCAACTCAATGCAACATCGGCTGCAGGCAGCAATTTCTCTTACACATTAACCAACGGCAACAATGCGATGGGCGCAATCTTAAATGCCGGCGACAATGTACTAACCGCTACTCTGCCCGCTTCAACAAACTACATTGAGCAAACAAAAACTGTAACTATTCATGTTAATAAAGCCGACCCAATCATAACTTGGACACCGCAAGATATTACTTATGGGGCTACATTGGCCGATATTGAAAACAACATAAAAACAGCAACTGCCGCATTTAATAGCGAAGATTTAAGCAATAATGGCAATTTTTTATATGATATTCCGCCATTAAACGCAGGAATCCAATCAATAACAGTCACATTCTCACCAAGTAGCGACAATTTCAACACTGTTTATAATACAAAAACTATCAACGTTGCAAAAGCCACACCTGCAATCACTTGGAGTAATCCTGATGATATTGTTTACGGCACTGAACTTTCAGCCGCTCAACTAAATGCGACAGCCGATGTTGTTGGCTCATTCACCTACTCGCCAGTTGCTGGCACAAAACTTAATGCTGGTGATAACCAAACTCTTACTGTCAATTTTGCGCCAACCGATGCCGACAACTACAATTCAGCATCTGCCGAAGTAACTATCAGCGTTGCAAAAGCAGAATTAAGCGCATCAACCGCCGATACTACTATCTATCAAGGCAATACAATGCCGACATTCGAAATCACATACAGCGGATTTGTAAACAACGAAACCGAAAGCGTGCTTACAACTGCACCGACAGCCACTTGCAACGCCTCAGCCAATGAAGTTGGCACTTACAGCATTGTAGTTTCAGGTGGTGAAGCCGACAATTACACTTTCAGCTACACACATGGCACACTAACTGTGATTGCAAAACCTGACACAACACCTATTGAAATTGTCAAGAAAATGCCAATTATCACATGGGCTGATACAAGTTTCCTAACCTACGGAATGGTTGTCGATTCAACAAATATGAACGCTACAGCTGATATTGAAGGCGATTTTGCTTACACCATTAGTGGCAAGAAAATTGTAGTGTGCGAAGTGATTGATACCATTATCAAGATAGATACTATATACTCCACACCTTATGATGTTGTTCAAAATGTTGATACTACAACAAACGATTCTGTTGCTACTACTGATTCCGTTATAATTGTTCCCATTGCTACCAACAATAAATCAATTCACATAGATACTATAAGTTCATACAACACAACTATTATTTTCGACACTACCGATTTTACAGCACCACTTAATATTGGTGACACTCTGAATGCTGGCGAATACACAATAATCGCAACATTCACACCTACAGACGCCATCAATTACATCACAGCAACAGACACTGCCTGCTTGCTGATTGAGAAAGCACTTCTTGAAGTATCGGTTGCCAATGCGACCATCAGCAAGGGTAGCAAAATGCCAAACTTCGAAATACAATATAGCGGATTTGAATTTGACGACAACGCAGACAGCTTGATTGCTGCGGTAGTTGCAACAACCATCGAAACGACTGACACAATCGGCAAATTCGACATCATCTTATCAGCCGGCATATCAGTCAATTACAACTTCGACTATATGAATGGCCGCTTAACAATAACCGACGATGGCACTAACGTTGATGAAATTGAAGTTGTTACAATTGTTGCGTATCCAAACCCGACAAATGGCATATTTGTTGTCGAAACCAATAGCAATATTGAAAACATCTACATTTATAGCATTCAAGGTAGATTGCTGAAAGTTGAACCGAACGTAGGAACCACCCAAATCGATTTAACTAATTATTCACAAGGAACTTACATTGTAAAAGTTGGAGAAAAGAACATCAAACTTTTGAAGATGTAGTTCTCTTACAAACCAAATCAAAAGAAAACGGCTGGTGCTTATGCATCAGCCGTTTATATTTTGTATTGGAATCGTATTGCAAACCGACAATATCAATCAGTCATTCTAACCTTTCACAATTTTGCAAGCTTCGTAAATACCTTCAAACATTTTTTCGATGTCGTTTGCCGCAACTGCCGAAAATGCAATACGGATAAGTCCATTTATATTGATAACACCAATGCTAAACTTCTCAATCAGCAACATGCGCACTTTTTCAGCATCAATGCCATCGGCTAGTTTTATACACATGAAATAGCCCGAATTGTATGGCAATGCTTTAAAATATTCAGCATATTTTGGATTGCTAAGTGTTTGCTTTACAGCATTATATCGCGATTGCATTATATCAAATTTAGCTTGTTTTTCGGCTGCGTATGTTGGCGATTCAAATGCTTGAACCAAAAGCGATTGCGAAAGATTGCTGGCATTTGAGATATTACCACGAACAGCACCTGCCGTCTTGTTTTCCAATGCCTCATAAAGTTGCGCGTCGCCGCCTTTAACTGCATAAGTTATAAAGCCAACTCTGAATCCCCAAACATAATCTTCTTTTGTTGGTCCATCAACCTTTACAGCAAGCACATTCTCATGCAAATCAGCTAAATAAGCAAATGGCGATTGACGGTCAACACCAACTTCGTAAACCAATCCAAAATAAGCATCATCGCAGATTACTGCAATTTTTTTACCTTTTTCGGCCGCATTTTTAATTGCCGCAACCAAGGCTTGCATCTCACTTTCGGTTGGCGAGTAACCTGTTGGATTGTTCGGGAAGTTCAACAATAATACTTTTTTATCGCCATCGGCTAACAATGCCGACGAAAGCGATTCAACATCCATCGCATTGTTTTTAAACAAGCTATAAGTGGCGATTTTTGCTCCATAAGCATTTGAAAGTGCCAAATTGTAATTACCCCAATAAAGATTTGGCACAAGTATCTCCTGCCCATCGTTCAAAAACATATAACCTGCCATGCTAATGCCGTGTGTAAGCGCGCTTGTAGCAATTGGCAAACTGATTGTTTTTCCTTGCAGACGCGGATTTTTCTCAGCAATCATCTGTTGCCAACGCTTGCGAATATCATATCTACCAAAACTTGGCGCATACAAAAATGCCTTATCGGCCGAAATACCCAGTTTTGCACTAATGCTTTCAAGATGCATTGGCGCTCCATCGTCTTCAATAGCCGTGCCAATAGTAGCATTAATGCGAGTTCCTTTAGCTTCGGCACCTTGTCCGAGAATACCTTTTTTAGGAAAGAAAATGTTTTTACCACGTTCCGACAAAAGGTCGTAAACTGCTTGATTTTTAGAGGCTATAACCTCATTCAAATTTTGTGCTTGAGGATTCATCTTTTTCAATTTTATCGGAGTGCAAAAATATGAGTTTTTAAGCGTTAGACAATATGAGTTTTACGTAGAAACACAAACAAAATGAACTAAAAAAAATCGATTTTAAGCAATAAAATTCACTACATTGGTTTACTTTGCATAACGATTAAAATGTACACAATGAAATCTATCTTCCCTCTCACATTAATAGCTGCAACAATAAGCGCATGCAGCGATAACAAATATGTAGTAATTGGCGAAACCGATGCTGCCGACAGTACAATGGTTATAATGATTGAAAGCCTAACTGGTCAACCCAAAGATACGGCTATTGTAAAAGATGGAACATTTACTTTCACTGGCTCGCAAGCCGAACCTGCAATGCGCCACATCGTCGTTAATCGTACAATATTGACTGCTATAGTATTGGAAAACAACAACATAAAAATAACAAAAAACGATAACGGATACACGGTTAGCGGAACGCCGCTAAACGATACTTTACAAATCGTAAATAGCAAATTAACAAGCATTTACAAGCAACTCGAATCGCTTGAAAAACAATTCTCACCTACTCTGCCTCTTGAAGAGCGAAATGCAATTGAAACCAAATACAACGAACTTAATAATAAGATGAAGCAGGTTGCAAAAAATGCCACTATCAACAACATTGACAACGCTTTTGGCATTTATATGCTTTTCAGTACCTACAACGATTTTGAGCCCGAAGAATTGCAAAATATTATAAATCAGATACCTAACAATGTAATCACAGAAAATCCGAATCTGCAAAAGATAAAAGCCACAAACGACGCCTCGATGAAAAATGCCAAAGGTAAAGTTTATACTGATTTAGAACTTTCAACTCCTGATGGTAAAGCAATGAAACTCAGCACCTTAATACAAGGAAACAAATACACACTCATCGATTTTTGGGCAAGTTGGTGCGGTCCTTGTCGTGCCGAGATGCCAAACGTGATTGAAGCCTATAACCTATTCAAAAACAAAGGTTTCGGCATTGTTGGCATATCACTCGATAATAATGCTGAAGCGTGGAAACGTGCCATCGTCGAACTTGGAATCACTTGGCCACAACTGAGCGACCTAAAAGGCTGGAAAAGTATTGCCGCTGACACCTACGGCGTAACCGGCATTCCTTTTACACTCCTCATCGACAACAGCAATGGCATTATTATTGAACGCAACCTGCGTGGCAACGAAATCAGTAAAAAATTAAGTGAGCTACTGAAATAAAATTGCGAACAACCCGGCAACAAAAAATCTAAACGCC
>CALBPW010000443.1 GCA_937899145.1 uncultured Bacteroidota bacterium | reverse complement strand
TTTCCCTTTAAGTGCGTAAGCGAATTCTTTAGTAAAGCGAATTGTCAAATCTTGGTCATTTATATTTGATTTGGAAGGTAAATATTGAGCGGCTTCTTCTGCTTCTTTAATACACCACTCAATGATTTCGCTATGAGGCGTGTTACTGAGTTTTGCGTCGCCTGCAATTGTGTGATCAACCAAAGGGGGATTATCCCAAAGTGTTGCTAACATAAAATGCGCATAAGCTCTTGATAATTTTGCCTCTGCCACAGAACGATTAACAATATCATTCAATTCATCATCATCTTTAACCATATTGTATTGGTAGTAATCAAGCATAATATTGCTGGCATGTATCATTTGATAGTATGCGGAATAAGCTTGGCTTATAATTGATAGGTCTTCATTAAATGTGTTTCTGAATTCGTTGAGCGCAAGGCAATCACTGTGGTCGCCTTCATTTAATGATGCCCAATAGATATCATCAGTTGGGCTTTCTGTCAATACAAATATGGCGCCTTGCCAAACGCATCCTCCAGAATAGCTGCCGGCAACAGTATGAGCAGCCATGCCACGCTCATACACATACATTGCAGCGTTTTCCGCATTTTGAGGGTCGCTGTAAAAAGAGTCTGCTGTTACTACTCCTTTTTTAGGAATGTCCAAATTATCTTCACTACATGAAGGTAATATCAGTGCAGCCAGGATTACTCCTGATAAAATATATTGTTTCATATTAAGTGTTTTTTAGAATGTTAAGTTAAAACCGAATGTAACTTTCTTTGATGTTGGATACGAACCTTTATCAATGCCTATGCTATTAGCGGTGCCATTTGAAGCCACTTCAGGATCAAATCCTTTGTATTTGGTAAATGTGAAGTAATCGTCAAGCGCAACAAACATACGGAAACTTTCGACAGCTATCTTTTTAGTTAGTTCATTAGGTATAGTATAGCCCAATTGTATTTGCTTGATTTTGAAATATGAGCCATTAAATAGATTAGCGGAGGAACTATAGAAAACGGCATTTGTATTCATGTTTTTGACGGTTGGATATTTGCCGACATTTACACCTGTTATTATTTCCTCCTCTTCACCTTTAGCGTTAGTTTGCATTTCAGTTGAAGCTATACTTCTTCCTTTATAGAATAGAGCTAAGCCATTACCGGTCGGGTGTTCTGTACGATATTGACAATTCCAAATTTTATTACCCGATATACCGGTTCCAAAAATAGTAAGGTCAAAGTTTTTATATTCAAAATTAAGAGTAAGCCCATAAGTGAATTTAGGAATGCCGTTACCAAGGTCTTTTTGGTCAGCTTCAACAGGTGCTGTTGTTAATTCTCCATTTTCTGCCACATATAATGCTTTTCCTGCTTTATCGACATCGCCAGCGGCCAAGGCGTCATCATACGACATAACACCTGCGTACTTATAGCCTCTTAAATACCATATTGAATGGCCTTCTTCAAAGCAAGTATACATTTTGTGATTAGCAAATGTGGAGCCTTGTATGCGGTCAACTGTATTATCAAGATAGGTTACTTCATTTTTCAAAGTTGCAGCATTTGCGGTTATTGAATATGAGAAATCACCCATTTTATCTTTCCAGCCTAATTCAAATTCTAAACCTTTATTGACAACGGTGCCTGCGTTAACGGTAGTCTCTCTAACACCCGTTTCTTTTGGAGGCGATACTTTGACTAACAAATCTTTAGTTGTTTTCTTGTAATAATCAATAGCAAACGATAATTTGTCATCTAACAAACGCCCATCCAATCCTAAGTCAATTTGCTCTGACGTTTCCCATTTGAGATTCGGATTGGCCAAACCATCTATATAAGAACCGTAAGATATTTTATTGTTTTCTGCATTGAATTGATATTTGGCATTATTTAATGTTACATCCACGGCATACGGATAATTGTTTAATACAGATACATTTCCGTTTTGTCCCCACGAGCCACGTAATTTTAAGTAAGAAATGGTGGCTGTACTCAATATATCAGCTAAGAAATTCTCTTTGCTAAGTGTCCAGCCTGCTGATACTGAGGGGAATTTGCCCCAGCGATTGTCTTTGTGTAATTTTGAGGAATCAAAAGCATCTGCGCGGAAATTGAATTGAAGATTGTATTTATCTGCATAATTCCACGACAAACGCCCAAAGTATGACATATTAGACGATTCGGAAGGAGTTCCGTCGGTAATGGTTCTTGTGCAAACATCGTCATCGGCATTGTAATATGCCATGTATCTAAAATTGTCAGCGTATGATCTTAAAATATCAGCGCCTTCCAATCTTCCGCCAATTTTGAATTGGTGATATTCTGTATATGACATACCTATCATTGCTCCAATATTGTGCAAATCGAAGAAGGTTTTGTTGTAATTGGCGAAATTTTCCCATTGATAGTAGTATCCTTGGGTTGATGATGCGGATAGAGTATAACTGGGAGATTGGTTATGGTCGTTCACAAAGTATGGTGTTGTGTAATCGTCTTCCTTGGTTTGCCATAAGCGATAACCGAATCGTGATGTTATTATTAATCCTGTTATTGGTTTTAAGTCAGCAGCAATAGTTCCACGCACATTAAATCCTTCACTTTTTCCTGTGGCTCTATCACGGGCTATTAATGGATTTATACCATCACCATGATATACTTTAGATACAGCGTAATATCCATTTTTGTCGCCATACATTGAATAGTTGACATATCCTAATGTATCATTCACCTCTTTTTTCACATAATATCCTTTGTGGTCGCCTTCGGTTATCTCTTCATATTTTTCAACCTTTTCTTTTATATTGGCATACGGACCGTCTAAGTAAACGTCATATTCACTTGGAATAGTGAATTTGTCAGAATAATACACAGGAGTTATTGGGTCTACAATCGCCGCATCAAGAAATACGTTACTTGCGCCACCATACTCATTGTGTTCTCCAAGTGTTTTTTTATTCCATTTTTCGATAGATGTATTAGAAGAAACGGAAAACCATTTTTTGATTTTGTAATCAGCGTTTATTTGCGCTGACAATCTTTTGTATACATCTTTATTGCCTTTTATTATACCATTGTCATCAAGATGAGTTATAGCAATGTAATAACTGCCTCTGTCGTTTCCTCCTTGTGCGCCGAATGTATGTCTTTGAGTAATACCTGTACCAAATATGACATCAGCCCAATTAGTATCGGTCCCGTCAACATCGTACAGCCCGGTTTCTTCATTTTTAGTTATCGTGCCAACATAATTGTACGGGCCGCGAAGTTGTTCTTCTGTAAATTGTTTTCCTTCAATATTCCAATTTATATATTGTTCGGCATTCATCAATTCAGCACGATGTCCAAGTTTATTTATCGAATATTGATAATTATAGAAGATTTTACCGTCTTGTTTGCTGCCGCTTTTAGTAGTGATAAGTACAACACCATTACCAGCTTCTGCGCCATAAATGGCAGCGGATGCGGCATCTTTCAAAATCTCCATAGATTCAATCATCGAAGGGTCAAGGTATTGTATGTTGTCAACCTTCAGTCCGTCAACAATCAACAAAGGTCCAATATTGCCAGAGTTTGAAGAATAGCCACGTACGCGGATATCGCTACCTGCGCCCGGCGCTCCCGATGAGTTGAGTACTGTTACGCCTGCTGCTTTACCTTGCATTGCTTGTACAGCACTTGTTGATGAGCGACGCTCCAAATCTTCAGCTTTAACTGAAGCGATTGCGCCAGTTACGTCACTCTTCTTTTGCACGCCATAACCAACTACCACAACTTCTTCCAAACCTACAAGGTCGGGAGCTAAACTAACATTATAAGGTCCTTCGCCTGCAACGGTAACTTCCTCGGTAACATATCCCATATAGGATATTTGAAGCACATCGCCGTCTGAGGCTTTCATCTGGAACTCACCATTGCCAGCGGTAATTGTGCCATTGGTTGTTCCTTTTACAATCACGTTTGCTCCAGGTATGGGCATCTGTTCTTCGTCAAGAACTTTGCCCTTTACATCATGCGCCTGAGCAAAAACCCCTGCTGAAAGCAGAAGCATTGGCAGTGCAAGCACCACCCTTTTCAGATACATTTTCATCATAAATGGTTTTTTAAGTTTATAATTGTGTATTTAAGGCTTGATTAGAGCCCTTTTTTTGCGTTTTGTGCAGGACAATTCCCCTAAGTCGTCCTATTTTTTCGATTAAACTTTTGATTTTGCCTTTGAAAACCGAAAATTCCAATTCGGTTTTTCAGGTTGTTAAAGGTTTGTCTTTCAGACTGCCTTTGACAATTCAGATGTTTCAACTTTTTTTGTTGGCGTTACATAAACACATTTTTTTTGTTACATTTTTTGTTGCTTATGTAACATTTAAAATGCAAGTTACTGTCAATCAATATCTTGTTAAAACCAGGCGTTTTTGTGGCTTTTTAGGGGAAAAAAGTTTAAATATTATTTTTGCTGCACAAAGCGATTTGAAATTGACTTGTTAGAATGTTTTTTCTATCTTTCGTCATAAAAAATCAGAAAAAACAAACCTGATAAAATCGATTTCCGTAATACTTAAAAACCGCTAACACAAAACACAAAAACGGGTAACGCTAAACACAAAAACGGGTAACACTAAACACAAAAACGGGTAACACTAAACACAAAAACGGATAACACTAAACATAAAAATGTTATGAGAAAGTTGATTGTTCTATTGGTATCTTTGGCTTTAATGCCATGTGTTTTAACTGCGCAAGAGGAGAAGTTTTTTACTACAGATAGAGAACTGTCGTCGAGTATGATTAATAATGTGTATCAAGATAGCGATGGCGTTATCTGGATATCGACCGAGGATGGGCTAAATCGCTATGATGGCGCTAAATTCACAATTTTCCGTAACGATCCTGACGATAACCATTCACTTAAAAACAACTACACGCGCCTGGCTTATGAAGATGGCAAAAACAATTTGTATATAGCAACTATTGGTGGCTTGCAAACCTACAACCGTGCGACAGGCAAATTCAGCACCGTGCCGGCTTTGCTAACCGATGCTTCCACCCAATTCACAAATGTCAATGTTGCGTGTATGACAGAAATGGAAGGAAAAGTGATTGCGGGAACAGCAGCCCGAGGACTTTTTACTATTGAACGCTCAGATACAACTTATTACCTTAAATCGGCTAATGCCGAACTCCGCAGTTCATACATCGAGGCTTTATTGTATGCCAATAATTACCTGTGGGTAGGAACACTAAACTCAGGTCTTCTGAAACTCGATACCAATTTAAATATAATAAGCAGAGTTTGGCACGACCCTGCCAATGCGGTTTTCAGCCTTTGTCAAGCAAATAACGGTGAAGTGTATGTAGGCACGGCCAACGGAACATTGATGCTTTATAATAGCAAAACAGACAAACTTGAAGCAGTTGCCAATACTAACAATACAGGGTGTAGCATTAAATCGATGAAACCATACAACCAATACATTATTATTGGTTCAGACGGTGTCGGGCTTCTGACTTTTGATACTCAAAAACACACCTTAGGCAACAATCAGTTTCAACTTTTGACTATCGATAATAATAAAGCGAAGGTACATAGCATTCTAACCGATAAACAAGGTAATTTTTGGTTCGGCTGCTTCCAAAAAGGGGTAATACTGATGTCGGCACAAAAAAATCAGTTTAAGTATGCCGGTTACAAATCGAAAACAAACAACTGCATAGGCTCGTGTTGCGTGATGAGCCTTTTGCAACTCAAAAATGGCAATATACTTGTCGGCACCGATAACGATGGCGTATATAAACTATCATCAAGTACCGATATGACAGCCATTCATCATTGGAAAGCAGGTGACAATAGCGTGCCGCGAACAACCCTTTCAATATTCGAGGATTCGCGTGGCGACATCTATTTCGGCGGTTATCTTGGCGGACTTGTGCGGCTCAACAAAAAAGACAACCGTTTTGAAAAAATATATTTGGATGGAAAATCAAAACCTTCAAATCCAAGCGTTTACTCAATAGTGGAAGATGTGCACCAAAATATATATGTCGCAGTGGCAAGTGTCGGCATTTATCGGATCGACTCAACACGACGCAACATTAAACTATACTCGCCTCAAGCCAACTCCAGCGACCCGTCAACAAACTCAATGCGGAACGCTTGGATTACTTGCCTCTTCTTACGCGACTCAAAACTTTACTTTGGTACTTACGACGGACTTGGCTGCCTCGATATCGAAACCGAAAGTTTTGTGGAAACTTTTGGATCCAACGCTTTATTTAACGGGGCTGTTGTGTACGCATTATGCGATGACTATCAAGGACAACTTTGGATAGGCACATCAGCGGGACTTATCCGCTTGAATAAGAATATTTTCCGCTCAAGTGTATATAACAAATCAGATGGCTTTTTCAATAATTCAGTATCGTCGTTGGAGTCAGATGCCGAAGGAAACATTTGGATAAGCACCAATCATGGTTTGTCATGTTTCGATATTGCGTCGGGCGAACTATCGCATTATAGTGCCGACGACGGCTTGCAATGCAACGAATTTAGTCACATGGCATCAATTGCGTGTTCCGATGGTAGCATGATTTTTGGCAGCACAAGCGGTATTGTCAGCTTTAAACCAACTGAGCTGATACCCGATTACACAAAGCCACAAGTAAGCATTGCCGACATCTACTTGAACGGAAAACCAATCCGCCAAGGCTCACTATCCGACGGCGAAGAAATTATATCGTCGTCGCTGAACCAATCCGATACAATACGGCTTTCATACTTAAATAACTCATTTATAGTAGAATTCACATCGTTTAATTTTTTAAATCCTGAGCGTATCGCTTATAGTTATGCACTCGACGGCAACCAATGGACAACGCTCCCGCGTAGTATGAACAGCGTAACATTCAATGAGTTAACTGTCGGAAACCACATTTTACAGATAAAAGCAAATAACAATAATGTTGATTCTGATATTCAGCAACTTACAATTATCATCACTCCGCCATGGTACAAAACAGTATGGGCATTTATCGGATTTCTATTAGTTATTTTGTTGATACTGATACTTTTATCGTTGTACGTGAGAAGCCGCTATTATGCACGTTTGCAACTGCAAAAGTTAAGCATGATTGAAGAGGCCAACGAGTCGAAATTACAATTCTTTTACAGTATATCGCATGAGATACGAACACCTATGTCGTTGATTGTCGCACCGTTACAGAAACTTATTCAAAACGAAAACGATAACAATCAGTTGCATATTTTCAGTACTATGCTGCGCAATGCCGATAGAATTTTGAACTTGATCAACCAATTACTCGATATCAGAAAAATTGACCAAGGACAAATGCGAATGCACTATGAAAAAACAGATATTGTTGGTACAGTGCAAGATACTTGTAGCTTGTTCGATAATCAAGCTCAAAATAATAACATCAATTTTACTATTGATGCACCCAATGGCGAAATATTAGCTTGGGTCGACACTATCAATTTTGATAAAATAATCGTCAACCTGCTTTCAAACGCTTTCAAATTTACACCCGCCAACGGCAGCATACAACTAATCATTAGCACAGGTACCGATAAAAATGCGGTTTTGCCTGAGTTGCGACAATATTTTGAAATCATTGTAAGTAACACAGGTTCAAGTATAAGCGCCGAAGACTTGAATCACATTTTCGAACGTTTTTATCAAGCCGAAAATTCAACTACATGCCATGTGTTTGGTACAGGATTGGGATTGCACCTTACTCGTTCGCTTGTTGAGTTGCATCATGGCACTATCAATGTTGAAAGTGCAGCAGCCGAAAACGAAGCGGAAAATGTGGTGAAATTTATTGTGCGGTTGCCGCTTGGAAGCGCGCACATCAGTAAAAACGACTTTGTTTTTGATGATAAAACCACTGACGAGCAAGGGAATACTGATGTCATTATCCCACAATTGCCGGAAGGTGCTGCGGCAAGTGAAAAACAAGTTGCAAATCCGCTTGTTAACTATAAAGTTATGATTGTGGAAGACGATGCCGAAATTAGAGCATATTTAACGGATGAATTATCAGCCGATTTCCATATTATAGCTTGCGAAGACGGACAGGCTGCTCTCGATAAGTTGGCTTCTGTAGCTCCCGATGCTGTTGTGAGCGACATTATGATGCCTGAAATAGATGGTATCACACTATGTAAAAAGGTGCGCAAACATCCAAAATTCAATACAATACCATTTGTTTTACTAACTGCTCTATCTGATACAGAAAATCGTATTGAAGGATTAGATGTGGGGGCTGATGCTTATATCAGCAAACCATTTAATATTGAAGAACTGCGCCATACATTGCAAAGTATTATCCGAAATAGAAATATTATCAGAAATAAATTGGTCGGCAGTCAGGAGCAAAAACAAAGTGAGATACAATTAGATTTGGAGTCGCCCGATGACAAATTTATTACGCGCATAATGAAAGTGGTGAACGACAATATCAATAATCCTGATTTAAGTGTTGATTTTGTGGCAGAGCATATTGGCGTAAGTAGGGTTCACCTGCATCGTAAGATGAAACTGATAACAAACCAGACAACTCGTGATTTTATACGCGGCAGGCGTTTGGCATACGCAGCCACATTGCTTGAACAAAAACGATATAATATGACGGAACTTGCTGAAGCTGTGGGGTTTACAAATCTGTCATATTTTTCGTCAGCATTTAAAAATGTGTATGGAATGTCGCCAACTGAATACGCTGAACGAAACGCAAAATAGGAATGAATTTTATAAATTATTGTTTTACCGTAAGCGGGCAATATTCTGCTTACGGTTATTTTTTTTGAATCGGCGAATTGTATTTCAATAATTCGTTATAGAAACAGTGCTTCTGCGGTCAGAAAAATCCTCAAAATGGCTAAATGTTACAAATGGAACGTCAAATCAACAGAAAATGTAATGTGTACAACAAAAATTGTAACATTTCGAATATACCGCACGCCTTCAATTCGCGATAATTGCTGCCGTGTTTAGTGTACTTGTTTCAGGTGTGTTCTTTGAATTACAATAACATTTTCTTCATAAAAAAGAAATTAAATAACACAAAACGACATTCGCGGAGCACACCTTACACACGTCTGACTTGCACATGCAGGTCAGACGTTTTTTTAAGTAAGCACAAAATGTGTAGAGCAAAACTATAAAACACTAAAATTCGTAACACCTGAAAAAACTGTTAAACATTATTTATACGCCATTAATAACTTATAATATGAAACTCACAACATTAATGTCAGTATCGATGTTGCTGACAATCAGCCTGTCGGCACAAAATCCGATAATTCGCAATCAATTTTCAGCCGACCCGACGGCGCGAGTTTTCAACGGCAAAATCTACCTTTTCCCATCGCACGATATTACGCCTGCTTCGGCTTCCGATTATCCGCGCAAAGATTGGTTCTGTATGGAGGATTATCATGCTTTTTCATCGGAAAACTTAACCGATTGGACTGACCACGGCGTTATTGTTAGCCAAAAAGATGTGCCATGGGGTAATCCGACAGCGTATAGCATGTGGGCTCCCGATTGTGTCGAAAAAGATGGTAAATACTACTTCTATTTTCCTGATGCTCAAAAAGAAGGCTTCGGCTTCGGAATTGGAGTCGCTGTTGCCGATAAACCCGAGGGTCCGTACACGGTACTCGAAAAAAATATCGAGGGCATCAATGGCATCGACCCGTGTGTGCTGCAAGCCAGCGACGGCAAAGCCTATATTTTTTGGGGAGCAGGCTGGTGCGCGCAACTTAAAGATAATATGACTGAACTTGCCGATGACACTCCAACTGAAACCGTAAATTTTCATGGGCGGGAATTTAAAATGACAGGCAAAAACGTCCTTGCCGGCCTGCCAGCGCGTCAGGCTGAAGGCCCTTTTGCCTTTGAGTACAATGGTAATTACTATCTAACTTACCCATACGTCCGCCAAAATACTGAAGTTTTGGGCTATGCCATGAGTAAAAATCCGATGGGACCTTATGAATACAAAGGATTGATTATGGAAGAATGGCCGGATTGTTGGACAAATCATCATTCAATTGTCAACTACAATGGTCAATGGTATCTATTCTATCACCACAATAATTATTCGCCTAACTTCGATAAAAATCGCTCGGTTTGCGCCGATAGCTTGTTCTTCAATCCTGACGGTACAATTAAGCCCGTAAAACCAACCTTGC
>CALBPW010000442.1 GCA_937899145.1 uncultured Bacteroidota bacterium | reverse complement strand
CACCGAGATCTACACTCTTTCCCTACACGACGCTCTTCCGATCTAAAGAAAAACAGATGTTAGATGACAGGTATTAAACAAATGATATTGGTGTTAAAAATTGACAATTTTATTTGGTCAATATTCGCTTGAAACATACTTTTACGCAAATTTGCAAACCAAAACAAAGAGCAATGGACGATAACATGTACGACAAACTGCAAAGTGTTGCGAAACTTTTTTCGAACAATTTCAGCACCATCGATGAACCTATCGATATGAAATTGCAAACGTCATATTTTATGCGTTCAAAAAAAGTTAAAGAAGCACTTAAAGACGCAAAACCTGATATTGACCAAATTGCCGATTTATACGACCCGACGCTTACCGACGAGCAACTTATGGAGCGTATGATACTGCTCAGCGACATCGACGACCCGCGTGCTTATCGTATTTTGGAAGAGTATGCGCAAAATCGCGACAACCGACTTCACCAATGGTCGCTTATGGCTCAACAAGAAAGCAAAATGCTGATTGAAGGCAGTTTACTCAACGAGCGCCAAATTTTTGTATCAACAGGTTTGGGTGGCCGTGGGCATCAATTGCGTTATTTTGTCGGACTTATTGCAAATGGCATTGCTGAATTTGAACCTTATCAGCAACATATCATACAAACCGAATTTGACTCGGCACTGAAAACCAATAATTCTGAACTTGAACATATTGAATTTCAAGGCCCTTATGCAGCACTTACATTGTTAATCCCGCTTGATGTTCCTTTTCATAAAGTGTTGCTTAGTGCGGTAGAAGAGTGTAATCAGTACGGCAATTTTCTGAAAGAAGATTTTTTGGTTACCAACGTGCGAATGCTCACGTTTGCCGATATGGACGAGATTGTAAAAAAGAGAGAATCAGACGGCGACTCTGATGACGAAGGCGGCATCGATTCTATTTTTGACGATATTGAAGGCGGAACAGAGTGATAGAATTCCTCTCCACTATTTTTTTTAATCATTAATTTCTTCCTATTAAAATTTGAAGAAATTTATAGAAATGGAAGGCGGTTAATTATAAGGGAAATCAGTGTTTTCTAAAAAACACGCACCTGTATTGATAATCAATATGTTATAATTATCATGTAACACATGCGACAATTTTTGTAACGTTTGGAATGCAAAATCCAACCAAAACAAAAACTTATGTAACATTACGACAGTTGCTGCGATTTGCCCCATTTTACTTTTGACACTCAATAATTCAGCAATCTGGATTTAATGTTTAACTAAATCAAAAAGTAAAATGAAAAAGATTTATCTCTTATCAGCAGTTGCTTGTTTATTCGCATTCAATGTTAATGCACAAATTAACATGGACGGACAACCTGCAAATTTCAACGAATGGTTTACTGATGGTGCTAATGCGAAACAAATAAAATTGGTTTCAATGCAGGTGTCAACCACAACTGAATCATTTAAAGTTAAAAATGTGGCACAAATTCAAGTTGCCGATACTGGCGACCAATGGGCAACACAATTTTGCATCGTTATTGGTGGCGACAATGCGTTAAAAGGTTTTGAACCGGGAGCAAACTTCCAATTGGAATGTGACGTTTATTTCAAAGGTCCTAAAAAAGACTCTGTAAGTTTTAACTTCTTAACAGGCAAATTACTTAATGAGCAGCATGCTGATTGGCAATGGATCTCTGATGACAATAAAGAGCTTGATTACGCCGGCAACTTCTGGGGAATACATAATGCAAGTACAGGTAAATTTGCAGCAGAAGAGTGGAATCACTTTGTATGGCCTGCAGATATGACTAAGCTTGGTGATGCTGGTTGGTTAGGTATTCAGCTTAACCTTGCAGAAAAAGAAGGGACTAATATTGGTTCATTCTATTTTGCAAACGTTAAGATTACATTAGGAAACAAAACACATGAATACTTTAACGAAAAAGATGCTACCGCAGTAGAAGAAGTTGTTGCAGCTAACGCTTACGTAGCTGGTGGCGTTCTTTACGCTTCAGAGGCTGCGGATGTTGCTATCTATAACATCAGTGGTGTAGCTGTTAAAGTTGCTAAAAATGTTACCGCTCTTAACGTAGCCGACTTGAAAGCCGGCTTGTACATTGCTAAAGTTGGTAACACAACAATTAAATTTGTAAAATAAGCAGATTGTTGATTGCTGAATTTTTCGAGGCTGTCCTTTAGGGCAGCCTCTTTTTTTTTGATTGTATAATGGTTGTGTAATGACTGCACAATTTCTCAATTCTTTTTTACTTTCTAACAATTTGCCATCTTTATTTGTTAATAATTATGTTGTAAAAATCCTTCATAACTATTATCAGTACGTATCAAAACCTATATTTTTAGCCCAACATTAAATATTACCACTATGAGTGAAGAACAACCTAAAGTAAGATACTCCGATGAGGAACTTGCTGAGTTTAAGCAGATAATTCTTGAAAAACTTGAAAAAGCGCAAGAAGAATACGAAGTACTTTGCAAAACACTTGCACATGCTGACGACAACGACACCCTCGACACATCGCCAACATTTAAAGTTTTAGAAGAAGGCGCAAGCGTGCTTTCGCGCGAAGAAACAGGTCGCTTGGCTCAACATCAAGAAAAATTTATTCAACACTTGAAGGCGGCTCTTGTCCGCATCGAGAATAAAACGTATGGCATTTGTCGCGAAACAGGACAACTCATTCCAAAAGAGCGTCTGCGTGCTGTGCCACATGCAACATTGAGTGTTGAAGCCAAAAACAACAAAAAGTAACATCAATATCAATTGGTGATAAAAACCACTTGGCATTCTTTTTAGTTTGACTGGAAATCAATTTGTTGTGTAACTATATGAGCAAAGGAAAATTAGCCATTCTTATTGTTGCTTTGGTGTTGATAGCCGACCAAGCTATCAAGATTTGGGTAAAAACCCACATGATGTTAGGCGAACAAATCCCAATTTTTGGCGATTGGTGCAAAATTCTTTTTACTGAAAATAACGGAATGGCTTTCGGCATCTCATTTTTCGGGAAAGCGGGCAAATATCTTTTAAGCATTTTCCGGATTGTTGCCGTTGGTTTTGTTGGCTATTATATATATCGGCTTACAAAACGCACAGTACCAACAAGTTACTTTATTTGCATAACGCTAATCTTGGCAGGAGCTGCTGGCAATATAATTGATTGTGCCTTTTATGGTTTGATATTCGAACCCAGTTACTATAATGTAGCATCTTTTGTCTCGTTTGGCGATGGATATGCAGGATTTCTGCAAGGGCGTGTTGTCGACATGTTCTATTTTCCTGTTATTCAAACGCATTGGCCTGCTTGGTCGCCATATCGGCCATCAGAAGAATTCATCTTTTTCCGCCCAATTTTTAACCTTGCCGATTCCGCAATCACTTGCAGTATGATTTGGCTGCTGCTTTTTGAACGCAAAACGCTACAAACCGAACTTGAAAAAAAATGATGTGGGACAAACTGCTATCGACACGCCGATATGGGCACGACGAAAATCAGAAAAATGTTGATTTAGAGATAATTCGCACCAATTTTCAGCGCGATTACGATAGACTAATTTTTAGTTCGCCATTTCGTCGGATGCAAAACAAAACCCAAGTTTTTCCGCTTCCGGGTAGCGTTTTTGTTCATAACCGATTGACACACAGTCTTGAAGTAGCAAGTATCGGACGGTCGCTTGGCAATATTGTTTCTAATCAGATTATAAAAGAAAAAAAAGCCGATAATCACCCGCTGATGTCGGAATTAGGAACCATAGTTTCAGTTGCCGGTTTGGCTCACGACCTTGGAAACCCGCCCTTTGGACATTCAGGCGAAAGTGCTATTTCAAACTTTTTTGAAAACGGTGGTGGACAGTCGCTAAAATCGGATATGACAGAAGCTGAGTGGCTCGACCTTACAAATTTTGAAGGCAATGCCAATCTGCTACGCTTGCTGACACACCAATTTAAAGGGCGACGTGCAGGCGGAATGATGCTTACTTGCGCTTGTCTTTCGGCAATGATTAAATACCCGTTTGCCTCAACCGAGCGCACTAAAAAAGGCAAATACGGTTTCTTCCAAAGCGAGAAAGAAGCCTTCAACACCATCGCTCACGAAACAGGACTTGTTTGCCTTGACGCGGAACGGAATATTTTTGCGCGCAACCCGCTTGCCTACCTTATGGAGGCAGCCGACGACATCGCCTATATGATTATGGATATTGAAGATGCGCACAAATTGGGCATACTTACTTTCGACGAAACGCGTGAGCGGCTATCAAGTTTTTTTGATGGCGAAAATCTGCAAAAATTCCACCAAAAACTTGAAAGTGTAAAAGATGTTGTAACCGATACTAACGAAGTGGTTGCGTTTTTGCGCGCATTGTCAATCAATCAGTTAACAACACGCACATCGGAGGTTTTCATAAATAATTACGATGCCATAATGAATGGCACTTTTAGTGGCTCACTTGTGAAAAATCTACCAGAAAAAATTGAAACCGAATACGAAGAGAGTAGCGACTTGTCGGTTAAGAAAATATATAATAATCAAGCAGTTGTAAAGGTTGAAATTACGGGCTATAATGTATTGAAAACATTGGTTGAAGAATTTTTGCAAGCTATATTATCGCCAAACACAAATTACTCTCGCAAATTGCTGCAACTTATTCCTAACCAATACAAAACCGAAGCAGTTAGCACTTACGATAAATGTCGTCAGATTCTTGATTTCATCTCTGGCATGACCGACCTTTATGCTATGGATATTTACAAGCTGATAAAAGGCGACAGTGCGCTAACCATTTGAAAATATAGTATTTAATTAAAATGAAAAACCCTGTCAATTGACAGGGTTTCTGTATAATTTTCTAAATTGATTTTGCTCGTTTCCCTATCAGAAAAGGCAGAAATTTCTTAATAATCAATATTATAGGTACAAATAAGGATAAAGAGAGTAATGAGCATATTAACTTTATAATATCAAGCAAATACAAATTTTCAATGCCGATATTGTTAACAAGTTTTAAGAATGGATGATTAACATCTTGATGGAATGTTAAAATCACAAGAGTTCCGATAGATATTAGCAATATTGGCTTCAAATTTCTTTTATAAAAAATAGAACTTAATGCAAAAACACCAAAAGTTCCAACAAATCCAATTAAGTAGCAAAACAATAAATTTTTACCGCAATCGCCCTTATATAAATATGTCTCTCCATTGTAATTTGCTATAAACCAAACTGATGCAAAAGACAACAAGAAGGATATAATTTTAATTAAGCGTCCTTTTTCATTAAATTTCTCAATATAATCATTGTAATTTTGTAGAAGCACTCCAAAAAAGAAGAATGGCAATCCAATAATAGCGTTGGTAACCCCCCAATACATTTTTAGTTGAAAATATCTATAAATTAAAGTAAACATTATTGATATACAAATGATTAACAGATATATATATTTGTTTTTTGGTATAAAGTGAAAAATGATTTTTAAAATCATTATTGAGTAGACAAACCAAAGAGTTAAACAACCAGCCACATCGCCTATTGAGTGAAATCCTCCAAATATTGCTAATACTGACCATAAAAATTTACCATCAGAGGTATGTTCAAATAGGAATTTTAGGTCTTTAACTATAGCTAAAACTATGAATGGGACGATATAATTCCAAAAAAGTTTGGTAAAAAAGACATTATGATTTTCATCTTTTTTTGTTAAAAAACCTGATACCACAAAAAATATTGGTACGCTAAATGCGTAAACAAATGGTGAGAAAATTTGTAGTTTACAGTGCCCCCAAATAATGAAAAGCATTCCAAATGCTTTCATCCAATCAATGTAAATTTTACGTTTTGGAGTTGTTAATGGCGGATTTTTCAGTGATTCCATAAAAAACGTGAATTAAATTTGCTTTTCTCACTGAAGGCTCCGCCAAGAACCATGCACTTAAAAGCAATAGAAAAAATTCACGTTTGCACGCAAACTTTCCGTTGCTTATTCTCAGTGCATTCAAAATTTGGCGGATTTTTCAGTGAGAGAATAAGATCGTAAAGCTTAAAAAATCAATATATTATATTTCTATTTTTCTTCGAATAGCAATTGTTTTATATAAAAAATTAATCCCGTTTTTCATCGGGATTAATTTTTTGATTATGATTTAAAAATCTAATTAAGTGTTAAAACAATTTTTTAACCTGATTGTAAACATTTTCGGCAGTGAAGCCAAGTTTTTCGTCGAGCACTTTGTATGGTGCTGAGAAACCGAAGCTCTCCAAGCCCCAAACAGTGCCTTCGCTTTCAGGTACAAGACCTTGTAAGTTGACAGGCAAACCAGCAGTCAAACCGAATTTTTTGATGCCTGCCGGAAGCACTTCTTTCTGATACTCTTTGCTTTGGCTGCGGAACAAGCCTTCCGATGGAACGCTTACAATGCGTACTTTCTTGCCATCTTTGCGGATAAGCTCAGCGCCAGCAACAAGAGTTGAAACTTCAGAGCCACTTGCAACCAAAATAACATCAGGATTAGCATCTGAGCCAGCAACAATGTATGCGCCTTTGGCGGCTTGTGAGTAGTCGTTGCCAGCTGGCAGGTTGTTGATGTTTTGGCGCGACAAAATCAGTGCTGTTGGTGTAGCCGTGTTTTCCATTGCAAGTTTCCATGCTGCGGTAGTTTCTTCGGCATCGGCAGGACGAAGAACCAACATCGAGTTTTGACCTTTGTGGTTTTTCAGTTTTTCCATCAAGCGGATTTGTGCCTCTTGCTCAACAGGCTCGTGGGTAGGTCCGTCCTCGCCTACGCGGAAGGCGTCGTGTGTCCAGATGAATTTGACTGGCAATTGCATCAGGGCAGCCATACGAACGGCGGGTTTCATATAGTCGGAGAACACGAAGAACGTGCCG
>CALBPW010000441.1 GCA_937899145.1 uncultured Bacteroidota bacterium | reverse complement strand
AATACTTTTGAAATTTCTCAGGTTTCGAAGCAGTGCTGAATAATTAGCAAACGCTTGGTTTATAATATGTTAGTTTAACTTTTCACTTCATTCAATTATATTTTTGTTGTTTTCAATAATATGATTTTTTGCTATAGCTATAGCACGTTGTAATTTTTCGGCAAGAACCTTTCTGTCTGGCAATTTGGTATAATATTGAGCCACTTTTATGGCACTATTATCGTCCAACATCAGATATTCAATATGTTCCGTGTTTCCTTCACCACATAGGATCAAACCTATGGGGCTTTCTTCACCTGCTTTTCGTTCGTTTTTGTCCAGATAACGCAGATAAAGCCGCATCTGCCCTTCATATTCAGGTATGAACTTCCCCAATTTTAACTCAATGGCAACTAATCGGTGCAATGAACGATGGAAAAACAACAAGTCGATGTAATAATCTACAGCATCTACTGTTATGCGTTTCTGCCGACCGAGAAATGCAAAATCACTCCCAATCTCGCATATAAATTCTTGCATTTGACTAATTATGGAAGACTCTAAATCTTTTTCAGAAAAATTATCTGGCAAACCAAGCATATCAAGGAAATAACTGCTCCGAAAAACAATATCTGGCTGTAAAATGTTAGTATCTTTTAGTTGAGCCAATTCCTGTTTTATAACTTCTTCTGGTTTACGGCTAATTGCAGTTCTTTCATACAATCGAGAATCAATTTTTGCGTCAAGTGTGCGAGTGTCCCAATGTTCTATTCTGCACATCTCCATATAAAATTGTCTTGCAAGTGTATCTTCTATGAACATCAGCGACCGTATGTGAGTCCACGAAAATTGCATACGCACTGCGTATACGATTTCTTCCTCGGTAAAAGTATACGCACAGCGTATACAATGCAACAAACTTCTGTCGCTCCAACCTTTGCCGAATTTTGCAGTGAGTTTCATTGCCAAATTTTTCACTATTTGCTTGCCATATTCAGCCCGTTGGTTATAAAGAACGTCTTCCTTTATTCGTTTCCCAACATGCCATTTGGTAAGACAAATCTCGGAATTGACATAAATAGCTACTTTGTTTCTAACATCATCAATAATGTTACAAACATCGTCAAGCAAGACCGCCTCGCCATTCTCTAATACTTTTATGTCTAATTCTTTACTCATTGCCATTCTTGTGCTTATAATCACATAGGTATCGTGCAAAAATTTATTGATTTACAATATATTACTTCAAAAATTTACTTCATTCAACACTATTTTTGTTGTTTTAACCTCGCAAATTTACAAAGAAATCCGTAGTCTTCCGTGTTCTTTATGTTAAGTTTCCGTGTGGATTATTGAAAAGGTGAAGAGCCTGTTGGGATAATTTCAGTAATGAAGAATAGACAAATGTGCAACATAGGGGAATTGCCTATAGTTGCACATTTTTGTTTCAAATGGCACAATTATGTTTTGGTCAGTTTGTGTTATTAGGTTGGTTATTGTTTTTGTCAATTTACGTGATTCATAGCATCTTTTCAAAAAACAACTCTCAATATAAAATATAATTTCTATATTTGCGCTATAAAATAAATTATATTTAATATTAAAGCAAAATGACAAAGCGAACATTTGGCAATAAACTTCCGCGCAAATTGCAGCAAAACATGGAGATTGTGGGCGAACAAATCCGTCTTGCACGGCTCAGGCGCAACCTTTCTATTGCGCAGATTGCCGAGCGTGCCACTTGTTCGCTGCCGACGGTGATGAACGTCGAAAAAGGCGTTGCGACAGTCTCCATTGGCATATATCTACGGGTTTTGTACGCCTTGCAGTTGGAGGCGGACATTTTGCTTTTGGCAAAAGACGACCCATTGGGGCGCGACATTCAGGATTTGAATCTTAAACAACGACAACGCGCATCGAAAAAATGATGGAGACACTTTTTGTATATGCGGATTTCGACTTTTTGAAAAGTCCCGAATTGATAGGCAGCCTGCACTATGACCGGGTGCGGGGCAGGGAGGCTTATTCCTTTGAATTTGAAAAGAATTG